>SFDG01000148.1 GCA_004558305.1 Phocaeicola plebeius | reverse complement strand
GGAGGAGGTGGAAGCCACTACCGACCTGCAGCGGGAGTTCAACAACTATCTGGACTCCTTCCGTTCCGTCGTCAGTTATGCCGCACAGATATACGGATTCTATCACGAGGTGGGACAGTTGGTAGATAATATGGGA
Organism: Phocaeicola plebeius; assembly: GCA_004558305.1. Classification (GTDB taxonomy): domain Bacteria; phylum Bacteroidota; class Bacteroidia; order Bacteroidales; family Bacteroidaceae; genus Phocaeicola; species Phocaeicola plebeius_B. The sequence continues at coordinate 2,625 of SFDG01000148.1, read as the reverse complement.
GGACTGGTAGCACAGTTGGATGCCCATCCTGCCAACGGGCTTGCCGTCGCCCTCTCTGCCAAGCGCAACAAGATATACCGAGAGCTTATTATGAACAGCATCGAGATAGTGAATGACATCCGCACGGTGTGCCTGTCGGCCAACAAGATGACCGAAAAGGAGCGTGTGGAGATAGTCTTCGGCATCCGTCCCAAACTGAAGAAGATGAACAAGCAGTTGAAACGACTGACGAGGGCGGTGAAATACACCACCATGGGTGACATCTGGATGGAGATAGACGAAGGGGCGAGACCTGCCAAAGCGAACAAGGCCGAGATTGCGGCAGCCGCCAAGAGACGGTGGAAGCAGGTGGGGAAAAACGTGAAGCCGTAGAATAGCCAGGAAAAGAAACCCGAAAGCAAAACATTCGGGAACGGTGGCAATTCCTACGACAACAGAGACAACTGATACAACAGATACGACAAGACAATCGGCTGTTGTATGAATGTTGGTCAGTGAGACACTGCCCCTCCTATTATACGTACTGTGTAAAGGATAGCGACTCGCCGCTGACACGGCGAGCACGGGGGCTGAAGGACGAGTAATGAAAAAGAAAATAGAGATAGAGCAATCATCATAAAATAAAGAGATATGGGATTTTGGAGTACATTATTGAAACACGGCGGACAAGCCGTCGGGGCAACGGGACGCAGCTTGGGTGGTGCAATCGTTCATCCCCAACGGACGCTGACGGGTGCGGGCAAGGCAATGAAGACAGCCGCAATAGGCAGTGCTGCCGGGTATGTGACGTGGGAGAAACTGACCACGGACAAGAGTGTGGCACGCATCGTGGGTGATGCCGTCATCGGTGAGGGAGCCACGGACACCGTTGCACAGACAGCAGACGGAGTGCGTGAGCTGACGGGTAAGGCCGGAGAGGCTGTGGCTGCGGTGAACAACGCCGCAAGCAATGTGGACAGCCACTTCAGCGGTATCGGCAACTTCTTCAAGAACCTCTTTGGAGGAAGTGGCGGTGACATGATCGGCCACTTCTTCGGGAATATCGGGAGGGGCAATGTGTCGGGAATGAGCATTGTCGGACTGGTGGCTGCCGCCTTCATGGTATTCGGACGCTTCGGGTGGCTGAGTAAGATTGCAGGTGCGCTATTGGGGGCGTTGATCATCGGGAACAACTCCAAGGTGGCGCAAGCATTGCCTAACGGAGGCGGTAATTCTTCGCATGGGCAGGAAATGGCACAGGCAGAGGCGCAGAACAGAGGAATGAAACGATAACCAATATACAGCGATATGAGATATACAGAAGAAATGATACTGAGGTCGGACAGCGGCTACTGTATGCCGTTTGAGGAGCCAACAAAGCAGGACGTGGAGATGTCTTTGGGTTACGGCGAGCAGAAGCATCCTGTGACGGGAGAGACATTCTTCCATCATGGGATAGACTTCTCGGTGAACCATTACTTGCTGTCGGCGGTGGCGACGGGTACGGTGTCTGCCATCGGGTCGGATGCTACGCACGGCATCTACCAGACGGTGAGGTACGGGAAATACGAGGTGACATACAGGCATCTGTCCAATGTCTTCGCCAACTTCTGCCAGCGCGTGAAGGCCGGTCAGACCATAGCCGTGAGCGGTGACCTGCTGCATGTGGAGGTGAGGTTTGACGGAGAAGAAATCAATCCGTTGGAGTTCCTTACCATGCTCTATGGGAATATCAAGGCATTGGAGCACAATGCACGGCTACAAAAAGGACGTGTCGGCATGGAGGGCATGGAGATGGATGGCGCAGAACTGTCCGTCAGCACTGCCTTTGAGAGTGACCGGGCTGAGATAGAGACGCTGATGTTGCGTTTCCTCCCCTCCTACTTCGAGGACCTGCAGCACGGAGCGTACAGCCTGCCCGAACATACCGAGCAGTCATTGAGAAACATCTTCTCGTTGGGAGCGAGCAAGCATTACTTCTACGAGACCATGCCGAGTATGGCTAACCCATTGGGCATGAGCCGACGCTGTATGCCGCTGGCTGCGAAGGTGCAGAACCTGCTGATAGCCGACTTCCTCAACTATCTCGCCCTGCGTCATCAGGTGTATCTCTCCACCATGGACGAGGTATTAAAAAAAAACTTCGAGAGCAAAGCCTGACGCATGAGTCGTCGGGCGGCAACAGCATCATCGACCCGCTTGCCGACCTGGACGTGGATATCCAGAGCTTCGACATACCGAGGATGGTGAGCGTCTATCCCGACCGGGCAGGTGTGAGGTGGTGGACAAAGGCATGGTTCAACGGCAAGGAAGAGGGAGAACCCTCCGTGGAGATTGAGGAGCGTATGGCCGTGCAGTTCATCCACCGCCAAGTGGATAAGGACGAATGGTTGGAGGAGCATTATCCCAAGCAGATGGAGATCTATCACAATGCCATCGAGCAGACAAAAGAACAGATATTGAGGCAGTATAATATATAATAAGGTATATGGCAGTAAAGAACGGACAGCGATTTGCGGAGATAGAGCGTCTGATGGACGACTACTTCGGCTTTCACCTTGCCCCAGTGATGGGTAAGGTGCGGGATGGGCTTGCAGAGAAGCGGGCGGATGAGCTGCGGTCGTATCAGGACAGTGCAGCAGGCAT
>SFDG01000147.1 GCA_004558305.1 Phocaeicola plebeius | reverse complement strand
GTACTGTCGCGGGTGAAGGGCATTCTCGTGGGCGATTTCTATGCGTGCGGCGACGAGTTCAAGATCGGCAGCATCGAAGAGATGTTCGACAAATATACGCTGGCCGATGTGGATGTCCCCATTGCCTACGGGTTCCGCGCCGGCCATGCCGGTGTCAACTGGCCGTTAGTGGAAGGTGCCCCCGTCACTTTGACCGCCGATACCGACCGGGCCACGTTGGAGTTCGACCTCCCGTAAACGGTCGGCCCGTCCTCCTGCTTCCGCAGGCCGGTGCGCTGCCGGGACAGTGGGGGACGATGTCTTTTGGGCCGGATGCTACACACGATTGTCACGCCGATGAAGCAGGATTGAAACATCGGTAGCCTATTTTTGCAGCTCAACCAATTATCCGCATCATGACTGCAAAAGACAAGAAGCACAAGTATGTCTACGTGGAGCGCGACCTCAGCTGGATGTATTTCAACCGGCGCATCCTGCAGGAGGCGGCACGGCCTGAAGTGCCGCTGCTGGAGCGGCTCAGCTTTCTGGGCATTTATTCGAACAACCTGGACGAGTTCTTCCGGGTGAGGATGGCAACACTGGGACGGATTGCCGAGTGTGACGAAAAAAGTCTGCACGACGAGCTGTCGCTGCTGACGCCCGAACAGCGGATGGAGACCTACAGCCTGAAGGCCGACCGGGCGGATGTCATCGGGCTGGCCGATGGCATTATCGACAGCCTCTATGCGGCCAACAGCTGACTTTTCAGATTGGCTTTCCTCTACGGGCCGCCGAACGTTGTTTCTTCACTTCGTTACCAATGACGCTGTAGGGGCGGACACGCAGGTCCGCCCCTACAGCGTCATTATCGAAATGTATCATTGTTCGTCATTGGTAGGTCTTCGGATGTCCTCCCCCGGTTATTCTCCTTCCCCTTCTGTTCCTTCTTCCGGATTATCGCCTTCGTCTGCCCCTTCTTCCGGATCCTCACCTTCTGTATCCTCTACGTTGTCCTCTTCGTAGCCTAAACTGATACGGTATTCCCTGAGTTGTTTGTCGGTATATTCATACGTGAATACCGGCGAAGCGTCTTCGAGGTTCGTATAAGTGAAAGTGAAGGTGAACTTCGGTACCTGATCTACTTCATAAAACCTCATGAAAAAATTGAATTTACTGTTCAGGCTCTGCAATAAGTAGGGCTGTATGAAGTCGTTGAAATACTTCTCTGCATCGGCATCGCTGAGCTGCGCCTCCATTATTGAGGTGTATTCTTCGGTAATCTTGATAAAGTAAGCCATCAGTTTGTCAGACGGGTCTGCCTCGTCTGACAGCTTAAAGTAGCATTTCCACAGGGGATTGTCGGCGGCATCGTAGAGTTCTTCATCGAGAGAACCATTTACCAGTTTATACCGCCAACAGATGTTCTTGTACTCGTTCTGCTCCAGGAAGCGGCTCCAGCCCGCCACTTGGTCGAAGGCGGTGAGGTGGTAGAGTTCCGACAGGCTTTTTACCTTGAAAGAACTATACTTCCACGTGAATGATGCAGCCCGCTGCCATGTAAGGCCTATGCTCGCCTGTTCCAGTGTGGACGGCATATTGTAGGCGGCCCGTACCAGGATGGCCTGCTCCATGGCACTGCGCAGCTTGGAGGCCGCCGCCGAGAGGTAACCGTCTATGCAGTTGTTCGACAGACGGACGAAGGTGGACACGAGGTCAGTAGTCTCATAGTCGTTGAAGAAATACAGGTTGCCGAAGTTGGCATAATTGCTGGATTTCGGATTGCTGCCACCGGCACATCCCCAGAAGCGGTAGGCCGTCTGCGTGTCGGGCTGGCGGATGATGTCACATATACGGTCAGTACATTCTTTCATAGCCGCTGCTACCGGCTCCAAGTGGGCGGTCTTGGTCACGGACAGATCGACCGGGTAGCTGACCATCGTCACCTTCCATTGGTTCACTGCCTGGGGGACATAGGTTTTCAGGGCCTCCTCCAGCGTGGCGCTGTTCTCCAAGGCGTGCATCAGTTCGGGATAGTAGCCCCCTGATTCGGGAGTCAGGTGAGCCGCTCCCATGATGTAGTCGGCATGATTCCTCACCTGATAGAGGTTCTCGATCATGTTCATCATGCAGACATCCCAATACAGCACCGACAGCTTCTGCGCACCGGCTTTCTCGGCCAGGCGGTAGGCTTCCTCCTGTTCGAAGATGGAGATGGTCTGTTGGGTCACATCATCGTACACCAGGTGGCGGGCTGACGATGCATAGCTGTCGTCCACGGGCTGGTCATAGATACTGAATACGTCGCCGTGGTTCCACAGCACCAGGATGTAGTGGGAGGCGGGGAAGTCCTTCTGCGCCTGTACGATGAAGTCGGCCAGGTGCTGCGGGTCATCCAACCGGTAGTCGGCTTCGAACGCCTGCTCGTTCTTCAGGCCGTCTGGGGTCATCGTGAAGCGGCGGGTTCCCTCTTTCCCTTCCTCGCTCTGGAGGGGTTTGGAATACTTCATCAGTGCGGTGAAATGCACCTTCTCCGAATAGCCGTAGCCCGCCACTTGGTAGAGGTTGTATTCCATCGCCTCGTCCAGGTTGCCGCCGCCACACCCGTACATCATCAGAGTATAGGTCTGTTCGGTGGCCGTCGTATCTACCGCTGTCGTGTCGGTTGGTACTACCGGTTCTTCCGGTTCGGGGGCTACCACGGGTTCGTCATCGTCGCTACAGGCCGTAAACAGGCCGATGCTGCAGCAGGCTGCTGTCAGGAGCAGCGCAAAGAGTCGTAATGATTTCATGTAGTTTTGTTTT
>SFDG01000051.1 GCA_004558305.1 Phocaeicola plebeius | reverse complement strand
GATGAACGCAGTCAGAAGGCTTTCGCACTTTGTCACAAGCCTGAAACCATTATCATGGTGTACGATCTTTCGCTGTAAGAGGATTTGCTCGCCCCTTTTTCACTTGTACAAACGGACGTTGGTGGGCCGTGCGGATGCCGGAAAAAGTAGGAAGCTGCCGGAAAAATCAGGCTCCAGCTCCGGACGGACCGGAACTGGAGCCATAAGTATCGTACGAATGTTTTCCCGGTAGGCGCAGAGTGCGTCGGTCAGATCAGCTGCATGCCCCATGCAGCACATTCTCGCCGCATTTCTTCCGGCCAGATGCTGGCCTGGATTTCGCCGATGTGCGCCTTTTTCAAATAGAGCATACACAGGCGCGACTGGCCGATACCGCCGCCGATGCTCAGCGGCAGCGAGCCTTCCAGCAGACGACGGTGGAAATACAGTTGCTTGCGCTCTTCCTTTCCGGTCAACGTCAACTGGCGCAACAGGGCCTCCTGGTTCACACGGATGCCCATCGACGACAATTCGATGGCGCGTCCCAGCACTTCATTCCATACCAGCAGGTCACCGTTCAGTCCCGGAAGTCCCGTCTGCGGGTCGATGGTGGTATAGTCATCATAGTCCGGTGCACGGAGGTCGTGCGGCTGTCCGTCGCTCAGCGCACAGCCGATACCGATGATGAAGACACTGCCGTATTCTTTTGTAATCAGGTTCTCGCGTTCCTTCGGAGTCTTGTCAGGATATTTGTCGAGCAATTCCTGGGCATGGATGAAATGGATGTCGTGCGCCAGGAACGGCTTCAGTTGCGGGTAGGCTTCACAGATCATGTATTCCGTGCGGCGCATGGCCGCATAGATACGAGTGACAATGTTCTTCAGGAATTCCACCGTGCGCTGTTCGGGAGTGATGACCCGTTCCCAGTCCCACTGGTCCACGTACAGCGAGTGCAGGTTGCCCAGTTCTTCGTCGGCACGGATGGCGTTCATGTCGGTATAGATGCCATATCCCGGCGAGATATGGTAGTCGGCCAGTGTCACCCGTTTCCATTTCGCTAGCGAGTGAACCACTTCGGCCTGCTGGTCGCCCAAATCCTTGATGGGGAACGATACAGGCCGTTCCACCCCGTTCAGGTCATCGTTGATACCCATTCCCTTCAGCACGAAGAGTGGGGCCGTGACACGGCGAAGCCGCAGCTCCGACGAGAGATTCTGCTGGAAAAATTCTTTTATCTGTTTGATGCCCAGTTCGGTTTGTTTCATGTCGAGCCAAGGGCGGTAGTTCTCAGGTTTGATCAGATAACTCATAGTTATAGTATTATGTATTATTGTTTCTTTAAAATCGTCGGCAAAGATAGGTATATTTTGTTACCGTGCAATATTCTTGTGCAAAAATATTGTCAAATTGTATCTATTCCGGAATAAAATGGTAACTTTGTGTCGGAAGAAAGAAAAAAGTCGGCGAAATATTAGGAGTTACCAACAATTCGTTGTATCTTTGCCCCGCAATTAGGAAATAACGCACCCGTAGTTCAATGGATAGAATATCGGATTCCGGTTCCGACGATTGGGGTTCGACTCCCCACGGGTGTACCATTTGTTTACTGGACAAAGGCTTCTCAAAATGTATTTTTGCGGAGCCTTTTTTCATTATTTAAATCTATTTTTATGAAACAATATCTGTTTGAAATCTGTGCCAATTCGGCCGAGAGCTGTCTGGCTGCCCAGCAGGGCGGTGCCCATCGTGTGGAACTTTGTGCTTCAATGCCCGAAGGGGGCACCACTCCTTCGTATGGCGAAATCCGGCTGGCACGCCGGTTGATTGATATTCGTCTGCATGTCATTATCCGTCCGCGCGGCGGTGACTTCCTGTATTCTCCGCTCGAATTGGATATCATGGAAGAAGATATCCGCATGGCCCGTCAGGCTGGGGCAGACGGTGTGGTATTCGGGTGCCTGAATCCCGATGGTACACTGGACATGCCGGCAATGGAACGGCTGATGAAGGCAGCCGAAGGAATGTCGGTGACGTGTCACCGGGCGTTCGATTATGTGGCCGATCCCTTTACTGCCATGGAACAGCTGATCGGGCTGGGTGTTAACCGCATCCTCACTTCCGGCCAGCAGGTGAATGCCCTGAAGGGGGCTCCGTTGCTGGCTGAGCTGGTGAAGAAGGCCGACGGACGTATCATCATCCTGGCCGGCTGTGGCGTGAACGAGAGCAATATTGCCGAACTGGAACGTCTGACCGGCGCTTCCGAGTTCCATTTCTCTGCCCGTGAGAATATCCCCAGCCGCATGGAGGTGCGTAATCCGGCCCTGGCCATGGGAGCAGCCGATGCCGACGAATACATCCATCCGGTTACCACCGTAAAGCGTGTCCGCGCCACCATCGAGGCGTTGACGGGCAAGCAGGCATAAACACGCTGGCGCACCTTGGCAACGCTTCGCTGTGTGGTAGAACGCATCACCTACCAGCATCCGGAAAACGGATATACGATTATGAAAGTCGCGGTGAAGGGCTACAACGACCTGGTCACTCTGGTAGGCAACCTGCTGGAAGTTCCGGTGGGGGCAGTGTTGCTGTGCGAAGGCGAATGGAAAGTGGACAAGCGTTACGGCCAGCAGTTTCAGTGCGAGTCGTGGGAGGAAGTGATGCCGGCCACGGTCTATGGCATTGAGAAATACCTCGGCAGCGGACTCGTGAAAGGTATCGGACCGAAGTTTGCCAGACTCATCGTGGGACGGTTTGGCACGGAGACCATCGATATTATCGAAACAGACATCAAGCGGCTCTACGAAGTGGCCGGCATCGGCAAGAAACGGGTGGAGCGGATTCGTGAGAGCTGGGAGAAGCAGAAGGACATCAAGAATGTAATGATTTTCCTGCAAGGCTTCGGGGTGAGTACAGCCTATGCGGCAAAGATCTACCGGCAGTATGGAAAGGAAAGCATAGATATGGTGACCGAAAATCCATACCGGTTGGCAGATGACATCTGGGGCATTGGGTTCAAAACGGCCGACAGCATCGCGTCCAAAATGGGATACGGGAAGAACGACCTTCGTCGTTGCAGGAGCGGTATCTTGTACACGCTGAACCAACTGGCCGACGAGGGGCATTGCTATGCAGAGGAAGAGCAGTTGGTGGCTGCTGCCCGACAGCTGCTGGAGGCCGAAGAGACCTCCATCCGGGAAGCTGTCCGCAGCATGATAGAGGCAGAAGAGCTGGTCTTGGAAGAAGAGGCCATCTATCTGCCTCCTTTTTATTATGCCGAATGTGGTGTCGCTCATCGGCTGACGGCACTGGCAAAGGCCTCCGGCGGGCAGCTTTTCAAGGCGGACTTCGACCTGGAGCGGCTGCAGCGTGAAACGGGCATCGAGTACGATGAGGTGCAGGCGCAGGCTATCCGCCAGGCCATCGACTCGAAAGTGCTGGTGCTGACGGGCGGTCCGGGTACGGGAAAGACCACGACCACGAGAGCCATTATTGCGGCCTTGCAGTCGGCAGGCATGAAGATTCTGTTGGCGGCTCCTACGGGGCGGGCGGCCAAACGCATGAGCGAGGCTACCGGCATGGAGGCCAAGACCCTTCATCGGCTGCTGGAATACAATCCGAAGGACGGCTACAAGCGGAACGATGAACGGCCTTTGGAGGGGGATGTGCTGATTGTAGACGAATGCTCGATGATAGACATTATTCTGATGAACAACCTGACCAAGGCATTGCCCGTGTCCATGCGTCTGGTGCTGGTGGGCGATGTGGACCAGTTGCCGAGTGTCGGGGCCGGTAACGTGTTGCGCGACATCATTGAGTCGGGAGCCATTCCGGTGGTCCGGCTCACACGTATCTTCCGGCAAGCCCAGTCGAGCCGTATCGTGATGAGTGCCCATGCCATCAACCAGGGACGTTTCCCGGACATCAGTAACGGAAAGACCACCGACTTTTTCTTTATCCGAATGGACGACCCCGAACAGGTGGTGCAGCAGATTGTCGACCTGGTGCAGCGGCGGCTGCCGGCTGCCTACGGAGAACCCTCCGCCAACATACAGGTGCTGACCCCCATGCAGCGGGGCGTGGTGGGGGCGGCCAACCTGAACATGACCCTGCAGCAGGCACTGAATCCTTCCGCTTCTTCTCTGAATCGTGGTGGCTATTCGTTCAAGCAGGGCGACCGGGTGATGCAGTTGCGCAACAATTATGACAAGGAGGTGTATAACGGCGACATGGGCCGCATTCTGTCGGTGGATATGGAAGAGCGTACTTTGCTGGTCGATTTCGAGGGCAGGAGTGTGGAGTACGAGGCTTCCGAACTGGACGAGCTGACCCTGGCCTATGCCACGACCATCCACAAGTCGCAAGGTTCGGAATATCCGATAGTGGTCATGCCGGTACTGATGACGCATTTTGTCATGCTTCAGCGCAACCTTATCTATACGGGCATCACCCGTGCAAAGAAAATCTGTGTGCTCATCGGCCAGACCAAGGCACTGGCCTACGCCATCCGTAACATGCAGGTGTTGCAACGCAATACGAAGCTGAAAGAACGGCTCTGTCCGCAGCCTCCTGCCAAATCCGTTGCCGTGAAACGCTATTCGTTGCCGGAAGCTGCTCCGTTGCAGCAGGCGGCCGAGGGGGAAGTAGCGTACAGGAAGTAACCTGTTGTTTGAATTTTTCTTTTTCTACAGATGTTCAGTTAACTCGTTGTCGTTCAAATATGTTTCTCCGTTTTTGTCGCAAATCAGGGGCAAAACGATGCTGATTTTGTCGTAAATCAGGGGTGAGAGCTGTTTGCGTGTAGACGAAGAAGCCACTTCCCTCAGGTATCAGCTGAAAGGAAGTGGCTTTGTCTATCAGGAGCAACTGCTGTCTTGCAGTTGGGGTAGCGAATTACAGTTCACGACCGATTACTTCATTGCGGATGTTCGCTCCTGTACCAGTACCATTGGCTGTGACGGTTACATTTGTAGCGGAACAACCTGTAACAGATGATGGTTTAGAGGTACCCACTACCTGGCCGGCATCTCGTCCGGCATCAATTGCCGAGTTGGTAACGGTGCAGTTCTTGATAAAATTAGATGCACTTTGATTCAAGTAGCCTAGGATACCGCCGCACTTGTCGCCATCGGCATCATCATTCACCGATGTACAGGATAGTTTGGCATTGTTGACCTTACAGTTCTCAATGGAACCATTTTCTATATACCCGGCAATGGTACCTACATAGTGATGCCCTTTTACTTCTGCTCTCTCTACATTGACGTTCAGTACTTTTCCTTGTAACCAACCGAAAAGACCACTGGAGCAATGCGCCGATTCATCAGTGTTGTTTACCTTCAGGTTATGGATGGTGAAGTTCTTGCCGTCGAATGTTCCCGCGAACTGTCCTGCACCTGTCTGGCCAATCGGTTCCCAATCACCTTCTACTTCCGACAGGTCGATGTTTGCTCCCAGTTCGAAAAGATAGCCGGAGTAGGCATTGGCTTCAGGCTTAGCGGTCGTTCCTTCCTGTAATGATTTCAACCCTGCTGCGGTAGTCAGCACAATGGTATTATTCTCCAGAGTGGGATGTGTATTGTCGGTCTCGTAGATGTAATTGTACTGGTCACCCGGCTGCACGTTCGTGAACTTGCTGTTCTTTATGGTGATGCTGCTAAATGCAGCTATATCATCATTGAAATTCTTGTTGTCTATCACCACCCCCGGCTTCTTGCTGATGTCCGTGAAGGTACAACCGTCAATCACAACAGTGTACTCGCCTGAATTACCAGTATGGTACTTATTGGCAATCTTCAATCCTCTAACCAACGAAGCAAAAGTACAGCCTTTGAAGGTTGCAGATGTCGTCACCCAGGCAGCGTATTCATTGGGCTGGTTGGATTCCAAAGTCGCTTTGCCATAGAAGACACAGCCGTTGATTTCGGAAATGCCATTGCCACTGAACATGACCGTATTTTGGAATGTACAATTCTTGAATATATATCTACTGCCCTGGAATTCCAGGTAGGTGAATTCCCATGCAGTTTCCCCATTTTCATAATCGTAATGGGTCTTGTCAACAAAATTCACGTTCTCGAAGTTGACGGTGGCGCCTGCATCGCCCATGATGCCACCTGCACCCTCAGCCGTGAAGGTGTGGTAATTTCCCTGAATCTTTACTGAAGTGAACGGAGAAGGAGTCATGATGTCGGCACCATTACCGGCAACTCCAGTGTTCCAACTCAGGTCGTCCGTCAAGGACAGCGAGATTTCAGTGGCCGTGTCGTTTACAGAATGAACATACGCACATGCATCTGCCACCGAGCGGAAATAATAGGACTTGCCGTCAGTAGCCGTATAGCAGACCTTGTAGTCTCCGTATGCCTCGTAAGAGGCAAAGATGATTTTGTTGTCTGTTGTCGAGGGCACACTGACACCATTTGCTAAGAATACAAAGGTTTGTGCATCAGCATTGGCCTCTCGGACAATGTTGGCAACTGCACCTCCCTTCTCGATGACAACATTGCCCTTTACAATATTCAGTGTAGCAATGTTTCCGCCTTCACCGACTACCAATGTATTGGGAGATGTATTGGCTGTGAACGTGGTGATAATACCATTCACATACACGGTCGTGTTCGGAACATTGACAATAAGCTGGCTCACACTTGATTCGGGAATCGTAATGTTCAGGACTTTGGGCTGTTCCGTTTGAGTTGCTTCAGATGCATACACTACTTTTACGGGAGTGTTAGTTTCAGGCAGACTGATGCTGGCTGCACTGGTGGTCTTCGGAAGACTGATGGTTTGTTCGTTACTTCCTGTAATCGATTCAATGGTCACACTGGTCTGTCCTTGTGAAAATGCTTCGTTCGCTGCGGCAATGTCTGCGACGACTGCCGGATTGGTGATGTCACCGATATAGTTTTTGTCAATCTGTACGGTGAAGGTCACATTGCCCGTCAGCAACTGGCCAATGATGTTCGTACGCCAGTTGCGCTGTACGGGAATATTGTTCAGTCCGTCCAAGGTAATCGGATGCCCCGACTCGGGCTGGAATTCGAACTGGGCGGAAGTCAGTGTGGTGCGAGTGTCACCGGCGGATGTCCCGTCATTTACCAGCAAATAGGTAGTAGACAGATAGCGGAAATCGTTTTCCGTTGCACTCCCAAACTGGATGCCGCTGACTAGATGCAGTTTCTCGCTGTCGCTGGGAATGTCGGCCAAGGTAAACTCTACCTGTTCATTCCCGCTGACCTGTCCAGTCCGGAGGTTAAGAGAGGTACCTACGCTGTTTACAGTGACCTTGGACTTCCCGATGGTGATACCAGAGGCGACGGCGGCATTCCAGTCCATGTCGCGGACTGCCACGTTCAGCTGGGCAAAAGGACGAGTCAGGGTAACGGTATGCGAATCATTGCCGATGACGGTAAACGTATAGGAACCGAAGAAGGCATCGGCCTTTTCAAGATTGTTGGGCATGTTCGCATAGTTAATGCTCACCTTCATGTCGTTGCTGACCGTATAGGGCGAGGGGAAACTGGCTTCACTATAATCAGCCCAGAACACAACGGTATAGGTCTGGCCTTTGGCCAATGTGATTTCTACATTGTGTGTTCCTCCGCTAGTAAATTCCGAAGCGGACTCTGAATGGTTGTTTGCATTTCCAGAACCGTCGCTTCCCCAAACGGGCAGCTGGGTACCATTGTCTGCGTTAAATACGGCATACGTGAGGCGGTTCACGGTTTTGCCGTCACTGATAGAGCGTGACTTGGTACCCAATTGCCCTTCTAAGGACAGCGAGAAGGATACCTCGGCTTCATTACGCTGGTTACCGGAGGACAGGTCATCCTCGGAACAGGAGGCCATAAACAGCGTAGCGGTCATGGTCATGATGGACAAAAATAGCTTTTTCATACCTGAAAAGTTTTAAAAGATAAATACTATGGTTATTAACAAGTTCTCATTCTGTCGAGCCGGTCTTTCTTGTGAGTGGACCGGCGATGGTCGTACGGTGGTTGGCCTGCACCTGTACAACGGGAAAGCACTGCACCTCGGTTTGTTCACCGTCGCTGGTTTCCACCTGGCACGACACGGTTGTTTCTTCCAACGGGGCCAGTAGATAGGCGAGTGCCAGACGTGTATAGGAAGTGCCGTCGGCCACGAAGGTTTCGGACGGGCATCCCTCGAAGTGCCAGGTAATATCGGCTGCTGTGTCCACTGTTCCCGTCAGGGGATGGAACACGGTGGGGAGATTTCCTACCGTCAGCACAGTAGGAAGTTGACTGCCTGTAGTACCGACATTCACCTGGGCCAATGGACGGGTCAGGGTAATCAGTTGCGTAATAGCGTGGTTGACGGTCATATCCTTCTTTACGGCATAGAAAGCGTCTCCTTGCTCAGCGTCTGACCATTGCCGGATGTGGTGGCTGGTGCCCATGCGGATGTCGGTGAGAGAAGACAGGTCGTAGAGGCTACCGCTGGAGCAATATGCCCAAAACACGAAATGATAGGTTTGTCCCTTACCCAGACGGAGATTCACCTCTGCACTTCCTGAACGGACAGGAAACGTGCTTCGGAACAGTTCCTCCAGACGAGAGTTGAAAACACCCACCGTCAGGGTATTGACCAAGGAAGCATCTCCCCATGCACGGGCGCTGTGGTTCCCCTCGCATACGGTGGAGAAGGTGACGGAAACCGTTTCTTCGTCAACTGTCGTTTCTCGATTACATCCCACCCCAATGATCAGGAGGAGCAGCATCCGGCAAATTGTTACCTGTTGTTTCATACGTACATGCGTTTTATGGATAAATCAGATTGTAGTCTCCGTCAAAATCAGGGTCAATCACTACCCCGCCGGAAGTCTCCGACATCAGGAACATGCCCTTCATGATGGTATGGTAGCTCCGTTTTAAAGGAACGGTGATGGGGTCGGAAAGCGTCAGTCTCGTCCCTTTCTGATCGTAGATACCGATCTGGACGGTGATAGCCGATTCCTTGCCGTTCACGAATACGTAGTCGAATCCCAAAGAGGCCTCACCGGTACCTGTCCGTCTCAGAGAGGAGTCGAAACAGACACCGACCTTCGAATCTATCGGCTTGTCGGTCAGTAGGCTGTAGGTATCGGGCATGAAACCGCTATATTGGAATTCCACCTTGTAGTCTTCCAGGCGGAGGCTGTCTGCCTGCGACCGGCTTGGCTGTTCCGTCTGTCCGTCCGATGGGGCTTGCCGGAGGCGGAGTTCCTTTTCAATGAATGCATCCACATCCGTGGTAATGAACTCAAATTTGGCCAAAGGACGTTCCATCAGCACTTCCAGTGTATCGGGAGTCCGTTCGACAATGTCCGAAACCACTGTGAGGTCGGCAGCCCCCCGGAAGGCGTCGCGGTAATCCGTATTCCCCCTGTGTACGCCTTGCAGAGCAATACTCGAAAAATCTGTAGCATCGTAGAAGGGAATGTCATCTTCCGACGCTGTCATGTCCGACCATACCCGAAGGGTGTAGTCACCTGCAGGCAGTTGGAGCTGCATCTGCCGGTCGTACCCTTCCTGAAGGTCGTGTGTGAATGTATATTCGTACAGGGGGCGGTCGGTTGCCGCCGGTTGCTGACTTTTCGGATAAGCCCGCACCAGATACCGCATGGTTCCTTTTTGAAGGGGATTCGCTGTCCCCTGCCTCGCTGTTCTGTCTATCAGGTGTTCCCAGACAGGGAAATCGGTCTTGTAGTTCAGCCGCAAGCATACGGCTACCGCTTCCGGCGGAACCGGCAGCTCATGGACAACGCATCCGCTGAAAGACAATCCTGCCGCGCAGAGGACGAGAAGCAACAGATGACACCTTATTTTATAGAGCAGCATGGACTTTCCGTTTATGCAGGTTGAACATATAGGCTAATGTAATTGCGGCTTGGTCGATTCCCCAGAAAGTCTTCTTCTCCGAACGGGCCAATAAGCCGTTGGGCCGATTATGGAACTTGCTGTAGTGCAAGCGATAGACACTTACCCCTAACGAACACTCGACCAGCCATCGTTTCTGCTTGCCGAATGGCCACCGGCAACCTCCAGACAGACCGCCACCCAGCGCAGGCGAATCGCAGTCGTAGTCTTGGACTCGCCATTTGCCGCCCCAGGCAAAATTATAATAGGCCAGTCCTGCATGAGCTCCTGCAAACCAGCCTTCCTTCTCGGAAAACCAATACCGTGCTTCAGGCTGGAGTGTGAACGTACGGAACTTGACGGTGGATGAAAAGTAATCCCATGCCGAAAAATAGACGGGAAGGGTGAACGACCAATGTGGGTGGGTCTTTAGCTCTACCGCAACGTTGGAGACCAGCATCCCCCAAGCCAACGTGTTGGTCTTCAGGTATAGCTGTTGTGCCGGTAGGGAAGTGGTTCCCACCAGTCCTAATGCGAACAAAACACATCGTTTCCTTATTGTCATGATGGCGTTCTCTATCTTTTCCGCAGTTCCCGGACGGAGGGTTATTACACAAAAGAAGGGCGTGGAAACTGTTTTCGATGTTATTATCTGGATTTCGAGGTATCGCCAAACACCTTATCCGATCAAATAATAACATGACAGCCCACACCCATAGAGATATAGCCTCAGCTGTCTGCCAATAGGCAGACAGCCCAAGTCAATAACATGGGGGTGAGCGTTTTTGTTATCTATTGTGCTTGATCGGATGGAAAATTGGCGATTTTCGAAATCCAAGAACAATATCGTTAAAAAACGCTCTTCAAATAAAATAACGTGAGGGATTCTTGTCCTGCTCGAATGCAGAGAATCTCCTCATATTTTGCAAATATACGGACAATTCTTGAATTGACAATTTTTTTCGAAATAAATATCAGGATAATATCATCAAAAAGAAGGGAAGCATTCCTTTAGGAATACTTCTGCAGATTCGTCATTGCTGTTCTTTAGAAGGAATAGGGAGATGGAAATCTTTCATGTCTTATCGCTTCCGGGTTTGCCATCTGACTGCCTTTTTGTGGAATCTTCCGTTCCCTTTTCATGCGATGCTTCGACAGGCATTCTTGGACCGTAAGAACAGCAGTCATCCAATGCTTTTCTTCCACTTCTCCATGTCAGCCTTCAACGCCTCCTTCTGCATTCGCCTTGTGAGGTCTTCACGGAAGGTGGTCTTTTGCTTCAGGTGCTTGAAGTCATTACCGGGTTCCCAGTTCACGTGTACGGCCTTGATGTGTTTGTCGGGGTTGAAATCGGCCGGGGTTGCTGCACCCTCACATTCGAGGGTAGGGTAGAACTTGCCCATCTCTGCGAGGTCGATCTTATACCCCTCTGCCATCTTCTCCGCCATGGCTTCGGCGAGGGTGGAGATGACTGCCTTGTAGTCGCCCTTCCTGTACGAGGAGCCGTGGAGGGTGATGTAGTCCAGCAGTTCGTCTATCGACAGCGTCTTCTCATATTGTGCGCAGGCGTATGCCTTTTTTCCGCGTTCCGGATATCGTGGATGTCCACGCATGACGAGTGTATATTTCATATCCTTATCTCTTTAGTGTCATCAATTAGTATCATGCCACAAAGATAATATGTCAGGTGGCCAAAAGCAAGGAAGTGGAAGGAAAAGTGGAAGTAATCAGATCCTTCGCTTTACTCTGGATGACAGGGCAAATAGGAAAGCGGAAGAAGGGGCTGGGCAGTCAGGGTGAGGAGGCTTTGTGGGCGGTAGGGTTATTAACCTTGCTGATTGAGGATGAATCATCTTATGGGAGTAAGATTATTAATCTATATTGGATTATCTGTACTTGTCTATTCTTGCGGAGTTACCGATGATGCCGGTTGGTCAAGCCATAAAACAAGAGGATGTATCAAAACTCTTTGTTTTGATACATCCTTTTGAGATGCGTTGTGTGTCCGAAAAGGCCGTCAGCTTATGCTTCTGCAGGAGCAGCTTCTTCAGCCGGAGCAGCAGCTTCAGCGGCAGCAGCGGCAGCGGAGGCTTCTGCTTCTGCCTTGGCAGCAGCTTCAGCAGCCTTCTTCTCGGCTACCTTCTTGGCGATTTCTTCGTTGACCTTCTTTTCAGCTTCCAGACGTGCCTTGGCAGCAGCCTTCTTGGCTTCTTCTTCCTTGGCTCTCAAAGCGTCCAGACCCGACTGCTTGTTTTCTTTCCAAGCGTTGAAGCGAGCTTCTGCAGTTGCTTCGTCGAATGCGCCTTTGGCTACACCGCCCATCAAGTGCTTCTTCATGTAGACACCTTCACGAGACAGGATGTTGCGTACGGTGTCGGTAGGCTGTGCGCCGACCATCACCCAGTGCAATGCGCGTTCAAAATTCAAATCTACGGTGGCAGGATGGGTGTTGGGGTTATAGGTACCCACCTTTTCGATAAACTTACCATCACGTGGTGCTCTTACGTCTGCGATAACGATAGAATAGAACGCATAGCTCTTGCGTCCGTTTCTCTGCAATCTGATTTTAGTTGCCATTCTTTACTTGTTGTTTTTTATAAATTAATGATTTGAAACCATTTCTCAAGTTCACCGGTCCATTGGCGCTTGTAGGGGAAGGTTTCGCGGTAGCCCCATCCGTGTCCGCCTACAGGGTAGGTGTGGAGAGAGGCCGGTACACCGTTCTTCACCAGTGCCAGGTAGTAGTTGACGCTGTTGGCCACGGGCACGGCCTTGTCGTCGCTGCTGTGCAGGAGGAAGGCCGGAGGGGTCTGCGGAGTGACTTGTTTCTCGTTCGAGAACAGGTTTTCGGTGGCCTTGTCGGGCTGTTTGCCCAGCAGGGCGTTGTGCGACCCCATGTGGGTGTACGAGGGGTCCATCGTCACGACAGGGTAGAACAGGATCTGGAAGTCGGGACGGTTGGACGCATCCGTAAAGTGGGTGGCAGCCGTAGAGGCCAGGTGGCCGCCGGCCGAAGATCCCATGATGCCCACCTTCGTAATCTTCCATTCGGCGGCATGTTCGCGCATCAGCCGTATGGCTTGCTGCGCGTCGCTCAGCGGTACGTCGTTATGGCCGTTGGGCATCCGGTATTTCAGGACGGCATAGGTAATGCCCTGGTTATTGAACCAGGCCGCCATGTCGCGGCCTTCGTGGTCCATGGCCAGGTGTCCGTAGCCTCCGCCGGGACAAGCCACGATGGACAGTCCGTTGGGCCGGGAGGCCGGATAGATTTCCAGGGTTGGTTCGGCCACGTAAAGAGGACCGTTCTCCTCCTGGCGGGTCATTTCATTGGTGTTGGGGGCCCCATTGGGCCATACGTTCAGTACAACCGGTTTTTGTGCGTACATCATGTTGCAAATGAGTAGTAAGCTCGTCAGTAAAAGTTGTTTCATAATCCTATACATTATTATATATTAGCGTTTCGACAAGTTCATGCTGGCTTTTACCAGGTAGGCAATCAGCAGCAGGTAGGCGATGAGGGAAACCACCTGGCTCAGCGGATTCTCTATCCACCCCTCGTTCAGCAGGTTGATGCCTCCGAAGCGCATGGCGGCACTGACCACGCCCATCAGCGCACCGCCGGCAATGAAGCCCGATGCCAGCAGGGTGCCCTTTTCGCCGCGTTCGGCATTGACGGAAGCCTCCTTGCTACGGGTCGTGACATACCAGTTGACGGCACCGCCGACCAGCAACGGAAGGTTCAGTTCCAGCGGGATGAACATGCCCAAGGCAAAGGCGAGAGCGGGTACCTTGAAGTAGGTAAGTACCACGGCGAGGACGGCACCGATGCCGTAGAGCAGCCAGGGAGCGGCCACCCCGTTCATCAGCGGGTCAATCACCGCTGCCATGGCATTGGCTTGCGGTGCGGCGAGGGCACCGGAAGTGAATCCGTAGGTGTCGTTCAGAATCATGATGACACCGCCTACCGTAGCGGCCGATACCAAGGTGCCGAGGAACTTCCAGCTCTGCTGCTTCACGGGCGTGCTGCCCAGCCAGTAGCCGATTTTCAGGTCGGTGATGAATCCGCCGGCCATGGACAAGGCCGTGCATACCACGCCGCCCATCACCAGCGAGGCGACCATGCCGGTGGCACCTTTCAGTCCCACACCTACCATGACCACGGAGGCCAGGATGAGGGTCATCAGCGTCATGCCTGATACGGGGTTCGTACCCACAATGGCAATGGCATTGGCGGCCACCGTGGTGAAGAGGAAGGAGATGACGGCCACCAGCAGGATGGCGACGACGGTATGAAGCAGGTTGCCCTGCATGACATCAAAATAGAAGAAAAGGGTAATCAGCACGATGGTCACGATGGAACCGATGGCGATGATTTTCATCGAGAGGTCTTTCTGGGTGCGGGCCACCTGGGCTTCGGCTTTCTTGCCGCCCATTTCCTTGGCGGCCAGGCCCACGGCACTTTTGATGATGCTCCACGAACGGAAGATGCCGATGATGCCGGCCATGGCAATGCCGCCGATGCCGATGCTCTTGGCATAGCTGGAGAAAATCTGTTCGGGCGACATCTCGGCAATGGTCTGCGTGATGGCCGGATTCCATTCGTTCAGTACGCTGTCGCCCCACAGGAGGGACATGCCTGGCACGATGACCAGCCATACGGCCAGCGAACCGGCACAGATGATGGCGGCATATTTCAGGCCGATGATGTAGCCCAGTCCCAGTACGGCGGCTCCGGTGTTGATCTTCAGGACTACCTTCGCCTTGTCGGCCAGCATTTCTCCCCAGCCGCAGACACGGGTGGTGAAGTTCTCATTCCACCAGCCGAAGGTGGCTACGATGAAGTCATACAGTCCGCCGATGATGCCGGCCACGAGCAAAGGCTTGGCCTGGCTGCCTCCCTTCTCGCCCGACACCAGTACCTGCGTGCTGGCAGTGGCTTCGGGGAAGGGGTATTCACCGTGCTTTTCGCTGACGAAATACTTGCGGAAGGGAATGAGGAACAGAATGCCCAGCACACCGCCCAGCAGCGAGCTGATGAACATCTGCAGGAAGTTGACCGTCATTTCAGGGTACTTCGCCTGCAGGATGTAGAGGGCGGGAAGGGTGAAGATGGCACCTGCCACTATGACACCCGAGCAGGCACCGATGGATTGGATGATGACATTCTCGCCCAAGGCACTCTTGCGCTTAGCCGCGCTGGAGACGCCGACAGCGATGATGGCGATAGGGATGGCGGCTTCGAATACCTGTCCTACTTTCAGTCCTAAGTAGGCGGCTGCGGCAGAGAACAGGATGGCCATGGCCACGCCCCAGAGCACGGACCAGGCATTGACTTCGGGATAGGTCTTGTCGGGCGACATCAAGGGACGGTAGGTTTCGCCCGGACGGAGGGGACGGAACGCATTCTCAGGCAGTCCCGTCGTCTTTTCGTTTTCTTCAGGTTTCATGGGAATAGACAAATTAGCAGGGTTAACACAAAGGCACAAAGAAAAGAAGGTATGCAGACTTCATCTCTTTGTGCCTTTGCGGTTAGTATCTGATGCGGTGATTCAGGCGAATGTTATTTCTTGACAAACAACATTTCCGGGGTCACACGCTGGAATTTCTCCTGGTCGGCCTTGCGGATGCGGATGGAACCGTCGTTCCAGTTCGAGGGCCAGCCGCCGATGATGTGCCCCAGGAAGACGGCCTTCACCTCGTGCAGGCCCTTGGCCAACGCTACAGAGGCATCCTTGCGCGAGAACCGTTTCACTTCGCCGCCGTTGTTGATGAGCAGCTTGCCGTCGATCCACACTTCTTCCAGTTCGGAGCTGAAGAAATAGACACCGTCTTCGGGAATGTTGATGTAACCCGTAGCGATGGCAGCATACTGCTTCACGCCGCGCATGGATTCCGGTGCCGGAGTCTGTGCGGTCAGTTCGCGCGTCTTCTGGATAATCTTTGTTTCGCGCGGCTGCGGCTGGGCTTTTTCGAAGTCCTTTACGTTGAGGAACATGCCGTCGTAGACATCCATGCTCAGGCCCGGAACGGTGCCTTCCACTTCCTGGGCAGGAGCCAGCGTCTGCTTTTCAACGGTGATGGTACGGACGGGGCTGAGCTTGCCGGTGGGCAGGGCAGTGGCAATCTTCAGCGTACCGCTTTCGGTGAAGCTGATGGGACCCGTGTATTCCGTAGAAGCGGCGGTCGGTTCAGAGCCGTCGAGCGTATAGACCATCTTTTCCGGACGGGTGGTCTTGAACTCCAGGGATGTCTGGTCGGTGAAGGCGATGAAGTTGCAGGAGCCGTTCGGTTGTTCGGGCTGCGGGATGTGGTAGTTGATGCCATACTGGTCCAGACGGGCATAGGCATTGTTGATGCGGCGTTCGAAGTCAGCATAGTCTTTCCGTTCGTCGGGAGTCCATCCGATTTCGGCAATGGCAATGATACGCGGGAACGAACGATAGTCGCGGAGGGCTTCCGTGTACATATATTCTGCCCAGCAGTTGCCCTGTACGCCCAGTACGTATTCCGCCTTGCCCATAGTGGCCAGTGTGTCGGGCAGCGGGTTATAGCTGTAGGTCTTTTCCAGGGTGGTGTAGCCGCCGATGGAGACCGGTTCCAGCTTCGAGTCGCCCTGGTAGTGGTCGAGATACATGCCGTTTCCGCCCGGAGTCATGATGACGCTGTGGTCCATCAGGGCAGCGGCAATACCGCCTTCTTCACCGCGCCAGGACATCACCGTAGCCGACGGAGCCAGTCCGCCTTCGAGGATCTCGTCCCAACCGATGATCTTCTTGCCCTTGGTGGCCAGGTACTTCTCCATCCGCTGGATGACGTAGCTCTGCAGGCGTTCTTCGGCCGTATGCTTCTTGTCGCCTCTCAGGCCTTCCTGCTGGATGCGCTTCTGGCAGAGCGGGCAGGCCTTCCAGCTACTCTTGGGACATTCGTCGCCGCCGATGTGGAAGTATTCGCTGGGGAAGAGGGGCACCATTTCGTCGATGACATCTTCGAGGAACTTGAACATGTCTTCCTTACCCGGACACATCACGATGTCTTCCACGCCCCAGATGATGCGCGGGTCGTGCTGTTCGCCCTTGCAGGAAAGTTCGGGATAAGCCGAGATGGCCGCCATTTCGTGGCCGGGGATTTCCAGTTCGGGGATGATGGTGATGAAGCGGTCGGTAGCGTATTTCACGATGTCCTTCACTTCTTCCTGGGTATAAAAGCCGCCGTGTTCGGTACCTTCGCCGTCGATGCGTTTCGAACCGATTTCGGTCAGTTTCGGGTATTTCTTGATTTCAATGCGCCAGCCCTGGTCTTCGGTGAGGTGCCAGTGCAGACGGTTCACCTTGAAGAGAGACAGCACGTCGATGTACCGCTTGATATTCTCTACCGGCATGAAGTGGCGGCAGGGGTCAATCATCATGCCGCGGTAGCCGAAGCGGGGTTCGTCCTTCACGCTCACGGCAGGAGCCGTCCAGGCAATGCCGCTGACTTTCGATGCGCTTTCGATTTCGGCCGGCAGCAGCTGCAGGAAGGTCTGCATACCGTAGAAAAGGCCCTGTGCGGTCTTTCCGGTCACGGTCACGCCCTGTGCTGTCACATCAAGGGTATAGCCTTCGTCGTTCGTGTCCAGTTCGGGGTCGATGCCCAGCTGGATGTTACCGGTTTCGCCCACACCGATGGAATAGCCGGTGGAGGTCTTCAGCTTGTTGGCGAAGAACTCGGCGATGGTCTTTGCTTCGGGAGTGGTGGCAGCGAGGGTCGTGCTGCTGCTCAATGTAAACTGCCCTTCCTGCTGGGTCAGACTCTGCGGAAGAGGGATGATGTGGATGCCTTCGTTGTAAGGCTTCACTTCGCCGGGTTGGCTACAGCCTGCAAGGAAGCTGAGAGCTATTCCGGCGCAAAGTGCGCTGAAAAAGTTCTTTTTCATGGATAATGTAGGTTATATGGTTAGTTTGGTTTCAAAGGTACGGCTATTTTTTCACCTCTGCAAGTTCCTGTCCCTCTTTTTTCTGTCATCCTCATGCGGAGGGACGCTGTTTCAGGAATGGAGGCTTTTGTAACAGATTTGTAATAGGGATGACATTCTCCTATAATACGCCTTTCCGAACTTTGCCGCATCAATCATTAACGAAGATTTTCATGAAGAACAAAAGCGTGTTAGGAATGCTGTTGGCGGTGGGCTGTCTGGCATTGCCTGCAACGGCCCAAGAGAAAGGAGCGGATTTCCTGCCCGAAATACACGGCACCATCCGTGCCAAGTACGAAAACCAGTTCGAGGAGGGGAACGGCCGCTTCGAGGTGCGCAATGCCCGTATCAGCCTGTCGGGAAAGGTGACACCGCTCATGCAGTACAAGGCAGAGATAGACTTGTCCGATGAGGGGAACATCAAGATGCTGGATGCCTATACCCGGTTCGCCCCGCTGAAGGACTTCCAGTTCACCATCGGCCAGATGCGTGTCCCGTTCACCATCGATGCCCACCGTTCGCCCCACCAGCAGTACTTTGCCAACCGATCGTTCATTGCCAAGCAGGCAGGGAATGTACGCGATGTGGGTGCCACGCTGGGCTATCGTTTCAATATCGGTTTCCCTGTCCAGTTGGAGGGAGGCCTTTTCAACGGGTCGGGACTGACCAACCAGAAGGACTTCTGGGGCAAGCAGCTCAACTACTCTGCCAAGGCCCAGCTGTTCCTCCCCGAGGGATTCAACCTGACGCTGAGCGTACAGAAAATCCGTCCGGAGGCGACATCAGTGTATCTGTACGATGTGGGTGCCTACTACCACAGCTACCACTGGCATGTGGAGGCGGAATACCTGCGGAAACGGTACGAGAACGATGCGTTCCAGGCGGTCAATGTCTTCGATGGCTTCATCAATTACGACCATTATCTGCGCAAGGGACTGTTCCGGAAGGTGTCGTTCCTGGCGCGTTACGACTTCATGGGCGACCATAGCGACGGAACGGCCGATGCCGACGGACGGCTGAAACTGTCTGACAGCAAGCGCCACCGTCTGACGGGTGGGGTGACACTGAGCCTTGCCAAACCCTTCGTATCGGACATCCGCATCAACTACGAGAACTATTTCTACCGGAAGGATGCACCGGTGAAGGTGTCTGAGCACGATAAGATAGTCGTGGAGTTCATGGTCCGCTTCTGACCTTTTTCTCTTTCATCCTTGGTAGCGACCATCACACGTTGTGTGAAACAATTCGAAATACCGCCGTTGATGTTTTCGGGCAGACACACAGGTCTGCCCCTACGGTGTCCGGGATGACACGCCTTTATTTATCCCCTTTGTGCCCTTTGTGTTTAAACACCGAATCGCACGAGGATGCGGAACACCTTGCCCGGTTGTCCGGCCCACTGCTCCATGGCGGCGGCAGCATCGGCCGGACTCACTTCGCGGCTGATGAGCTCATCTACCGGACAGGTGCCCCTCTCCAGATAATGGATTACGGCGCGGAAGTCCGACGGAAGGGCATTGCGCGAACCGCGGATATCCAGCTCCTTCTGCACGAAGTACTTGGTCTGGAAAGACACTTCGGTCTTGGCATAGCCGATGCAGACCACGCGGCCGGTGAAGGCCACTTCGCCCACGGCCATCTGATAGGTCGGGGCACTGCCTACTGCCTCGATAACCACATCCGGACCGAAGCCGGAAGTCATTTCGAGCAGGCGGGCATGGACATCCTCCGTGCGCGAGTTCACAGTATAGGCGGCTCCCAGACGGCGGGCCAGCAGCAGTTTCTCGTCATCGATGTCGATGGCAACGACCGTAGCGCCCCGTTGCGCCGATCGGACAATGGCTCCCATGCCCACCATGCCGCAACCGATGACTACCACCACATCGATGTCTGTCACCTGTGCCCGCGACACGGCATGGAAGCCGACACTCATCGGTTCCACCAGGGCGCAGGTGCGCGGGGTAAGCAGTCCGGCAGGAATCACCTTCTCCCACGGCAGCACCAGCCATTCGCGCATCGCTCCGTTGCGCTGCACGCCCAGGGTCTCGTTGTGCTGGCAGGCATTGGGGCGTCCGTTGCGGCACGACGCACATTTCCCGCAGTTGGTGTATGGGTTCACGGTCACCGTCATTCCCGCTTTCAGTCCCTCGGGCACATCCGGTCCCACTTCTTCGATGACAGCCCCCACCTCGTGGCCGGGGATGACCGGCAGCTTCACCATCGGGTTCCGTCCCAGGTAGGTGCTGAGGTCCGATCCGCAAAAACCTACGTATTGCAGGCGGACCCGTACTTCGCCGGGCTTCAGTGCCGGCTGTTCTTCAGGCAGGTCAATGAGCGCCATCTGGCGTTCGGCGATAATCTGTATTGCTTTCATTCTGACATATTCTTTATATAAGGTAATTCAATCATGTTGTTCAGCCGGTAGAAGCGGCGGGCGTTCTCGCCGAGGAAAAGCGCTTTCTCTCTTTCCGTCATCGCGTCGCTTTTCAGGATAAAGTCGTAGGACATCCGGTAGGTGATGGCCGTGATGGTGCGCGGATAGTCGCTGCCCCACATCAGCTTGTCCATGCCCACCAGGTCGGCGGCTTCGAGGATAGCGCGGACAGCCGACGGGTAAGGATAGAATTCGCGGTGGTAGAGCCAGGTGATGCCTCCAGCCTCCACGAATACCTGCCCATGGCGGGCCAGACGGATCTGTTCTAGCCATCCCTCGCGGGTCGGCATTCCGAAATGGCCGACGGCTATGCGCAACCGGGGGCATTCGGCAATGACCTCTTCCATCTCCGCCACCTGTGTGTCACCGTCGGCCAGGGTGATGGAAAGGAACAGGTCCTTTTCCTCCAGCGTGTGGAAGAGCTGCATCATCTGCGGACTGTTGAGGCGGATGCGTCGGTTGTCCAGCAGCAGGCGGTGACCGGGGATGGCAATACCCTGGAATCCTCGTTGGCTCAGCTCGGTGGCCTCGCGGGCCAGGCGTTGCGGGGCGTTGTCTTCGGACAGGTAGTCGCACATTCCGCAGACCGTGAACCGTTCCGGATAGCGGCGGCGGACTTCCTCCAGATAGTCGTTCTGGCAGCCGTCAATCAGTTCCTGGACGACGACAGCTGCCGCCACCTGGGCATAGTCCATGTTCGAGAGGAAGGCTTCTGCCGTATTCCGTCCGTCGACGAGGAACGGCGGAATCATCTGCACCTCTTCGCCGAGGAAGTCGGCGCGTCCGTTGCGTTTCGAGCGGATGGCCTGTCCGTTCCAGGTGGTGTCCTGATGTAGCCACAGATGGCTGTGGGCATCAATAATCAAGGGTTGTTTCATGAGTCAGTCGGGTGTCGGGTTAGCTGTTCTTCCATCTTACCCGCAGCTGGTCGCCGATAAGGGCTTTCACCTCTTCCACAAGGGTCGGGTCGATGGGTTCGTTCACATAATCGATGTTCTTCTTCACATTCGCCGGGCTGGCACTGCTGAAGAGGGTGGTGGCGATGCGCGGGTTGAGACTCGTGGCATACTGTACGGCCAGCTTGTCGATGGGGTAGCCCTTTTGCTGGCAGTAGGCAGCGGCCCGTGCGCAGGCCTCCTTCAAGGCCTGGGGAGCCGGATGCCAGTCGGGTGCACCGCGGGTGGACAGCAGTCCCATGGAGAAGGGGGAGGCGTTGATGACCCCGATGCCCCTTTCCTCGAAAAAGTCGAGGTAGTCCACCAGCAGGTCGTCATTGAGGCAATAGTGGCAGAAGTTGAGCACGCTCTCCACAGTGCCCGGTGCGGAGTGTTCCACGACCCAACGCAGGTTCTCGGGCTGCAGGTCGGTGATGCCTACATGGCCCACCACTCCCTGGTCTCTTAGTTCTACCAGGGCAGGCAGCGTCTCTTCCACCACCTGGTGCAGGTCGGCAAACTCCACATCGTGCACGTTGATCAGGTCAATGTGGTCGATGTGCAGGCGTTCCATGCTTTCGTAGACACTCTCCTGGGCACGTCGGGCGGAGTAGTCCCACAGGTTGACCCCGTCCTTGCCGTAGCGGCCCACCTTGGTCGAGAGGTAATAGCCGTCGCGGGGCAGCTGCTGCAGGGCCTTTCCCAGTACGGTCTCTGCCTTCTGGTGGCCATAATAGGGAGATACATCGATGAAGTTGATGCCGCCTTCGATGGCAGCCAACACCGCTTCGATGCCTTCGCTTTCCCGAATGCCCCGGAACACGCCTCCCAAGGAGGAGGCTCCGAAACCCAGCTGCGACAGGCGCATCCCGGTTTTTCCTAATTCATTATATACCATAACTTCTTGCTGTTTTAGATGACTGCAAAGGTAGCGGTTTGTCCCGGATGTCTGTGGAAGGATAACGGCATCGGATGTAAAAATGTCGGCACCTTGTTGCAGAAAATTCCCTGTTGCCCATGGAATTTCGTCGGGAACGCTTATCTTTGTCTGCCTAAAGTATAATGAGTCATGAACTATCCCATCGATCAACTGCATTTGTACACACTGAATGTGGGTTTTGCCTACCATAATGCCGACTGGAACTGGAAGAATGTACGCAGTCCCTTTGCGCGGCTCTACCTTGTCATGGAAGGTTCGGCACGGGTCCGGTTGCCCGGGGGAACCTATTCACTCACGCCAGGCCACCTTTATTATATACCGGCCTTCACGGCGCACACCTACCTGTGCGATTCCACCTTCTCGCACTACTACCTCCACATCTACGAGAAGCCCGACGGCGGCACCGGCATTCTGGACGAGTGGGACTTTCCGGTAGAGGTAGAAGCCTGCCCTTACGATGTCGAACTGATGAAACGGCTGGCCGCCATCAATCCGTTCCTGAAACTTCCGCGGTCGAATCCTGCGGTGTACGACAACCACCAGACGCTCGTCAGCAACATCCAGCTGAATGTGCGCCGGCCGTTCTGCGACAAGGTGGAGAGCCGGGGCATCCTGTTCGTCCTGCTCTCGCGCTTCCTGAAACTGGCAGTTCCGAAGGCCGAAGTGTCCGACCGCCGGCTGCTGCACGTGCTGTCTTACATCCGCCAGCACATCTGTTCGCCGATTGACATCGAGCAGCTGGCCGACATGGCCTGCATGTCGAAAGACCACTTTATCCGCTCGTTCAAGAAAGAGACCGGGGAGACTCCCAATGTTTACCTGACCAACAAGAAGATGGAGGCCGCCGAACTGCTGTTGGTCACGACGGATTGTCTGGTCAAGGAGGTTGCCTTGCAGATGGGCTACGAAGACGGTTCGTATTTCAGCAAGCTCTTCAAGCGGTATGCCGGCATGACGCCCCAGCAATACCGCGACCAGCATTCCGGCTTCGGCGGAATGGAGCAGCCCGACCAAGGGACAGCGGAATAAAAAGAAAAGCGGTTGATAGTGAATACCAACCGCTTTCTTGTTGTGGAGCATACAGGACTCGAACCTGCCACCTCTTGACTGCCAGTCAAACGCTCTAGCCAGATGAGCTAATGCCCCGTCTTTTTCTGATTGCGTTGCAAAGGTAGAGACTTTTTGTGAAACCCGCAAGAGTTTGGCAAAATATTTTTTGTTTTTCCTGCATTTTTAGGGAGAAACCGCTAATTTTGCTCCCAACTAACCAATCAACGATGAAAATGGAGATAACAATTCGTAAGGCGGAGCCGGCCGACCTGGACCGCCTGATGGAAATATTCGAGCAGGCGCGGCGGTTCATGGCGGCATCGGGCAACCCGAACCAGTGGGTAAACGGCTATCCGCAGCGCGAATTGATTGAGCGGGAGATCCGTCTGGCGCATTGCTATGCGTGTTGCACCGCGCAGGGAAGGGTGGTGGCCACATTCTGTTTCCTGCCCAGTCCCGACCCGTTCTACGACCGCATCGACGACGGTCAGTGGCTGAACGATGCGCCCTACTATGTGATTCACCGGCTGGCATCAGACGGGACCGTGAAAGGCATCGGAAAAATCTGCATCGACTGGTGCGGAGCACAGTGCGGCAACCTGCGCATCGATACCCATGCCGACAACCGGGTCATGCAGCGGCTGGCTGAGCGTTGCGGCTTCCAGCGGTGCGGCATCGTCTATGTCGCCAACGGGACTCCTCGGATTGCCTACCAGCGCACCCTCTTTACGGACCCTTCATCTGCAGAATCATGAAAAAGAAGAAATGGGAACTGGAGGTGCCGGGCGGCGCAGACCGGGTGTTGCTCCATACCTGTTGCGCCCCTTGTTCGTCGGCCATTATCGAATGCCTGCTGCAGCACGGAGTGCGGCCGGTCATTTACTATTGCAACCCGAATATCTATCCGCAGGAAGAATACCTGATCCGCAAGGACGAGTGTACCCGCTACGCCCGGTCGTTGGAACTGGACATCGTGGATGCCGACTACGACCATGAGGCCTGGCGGT
The DNA here is from genome assembly GCA_004558305.1 of Phocaeicola plebeius. GTDB lineage: Bacteria > Bacteroidota > Bacteroidia > Bacteroidales > Bacteroidaceae > Phocaeicola > Phocaeicola plebeius_B. The sequence goes on along the minus strand of SFDG01000051.1, from coordinate 4,762 downwards.
GTGCCGTCCGCGGACTGGAGGAAGAGCCGGAGCGGGGAGGGCGGTGTCTGAACTGCTTCAAGCTGCGGCTGCGGGAAACGGCCCGCTATGCGCATGAGCACGGGTTCTCGCTGATCACCACCACCTTGGCTTCCTCCCGTTGGAAAAGCCTGGACCAAATCAACGAGGCCGGACATTTTGCTGTCGAGCCGTTTCCCGATGTGGTGTGGTGGGAGCAGAACTGGCGGAAAGGCGGCCTGAGCGAACGCCGGTCGGCCATCATCAAGGAATACGGATTCTACAACCAGCAGTATTGTGGCTGCGAATTCAGTATGAGAACAGAAAAAGAGGCTTAAAATCAATTAAATTTCCCGATGTCAACTCGGGATTTGCTATCTTTGTGCATCTGAAGAAAAACATAACCTTAATAACGATTGTTTCATGAAACTGAATGACAAGACATGGAAGTGGGCCTTTTGCGTGCCCGCATGCCTGACGGGAGTGGCTCTGCCCGTCGCAGCAGTATCGGTTCCGGCCGGTCTGCAGCAGGTACAAACCGGCCAGCAGCAGCCCGTAGTGGCCCTTCAGGGGGTCGTGCAGATGAATCCGACGACTGTCGAACTGATTTATGCCAATCAGCAGCGAGTGACCTTAGATTTCTACGGCGAGAACATGTTCCGACTGTTCCAGGACCCGCAGGGCGGTATTGTGCGAAATCCCGCAGCCAATCCGCCGGCCCAGATCTTGGTGGACCAGCCGCGCAAGGAAGTAGGCAGGCTGCAGCTGACCGATGCCGACGGGAAGATTACCCTGTCGACGGAGGTGATGCAGGTGGATATCGACAAGCGGTCATCGCTGTTTACCCTGACCGACAAACGTACCGGCAAGGTGGTGGTAGCTTCGTCGGCTCCCGTGTCCTTCGAGGAGAACCGCGTCACTCTGCGGCTGGCGGAGCAGCCCGACGAATATTTCTATGGCGGCGGTGTGCAGAACGGACGCTTCTCCCACAAGGGCAAGAAAATCAAGATTGTCAATACCAACCAGTGGACCGACGGGGGAGTGGCCTCGCCGACTCCTTTCTATTGGTCAACGGCAGGGTACGGAGTGATGTGGCACACGTTTGCCCAGGGACACTATGACTTCGGTGCGACGAAGAAGGGAGAGGTGGTCCTCTCGCACGATGCACCCTACCTCGATGTGTTCTTCATGGTGGACGAAACCCCCGTGGCCTTGCTGAACGACTTCTACCAGCTGACGGGTCATCCCGTGCTGATCCCGAAGTTCGGGTTCTACGAAGGCCACCTCAATGCCTACAACCGCGACTACTGGAAGGAGGACGAAAAGGGAATCCTGTTCGAGGACGGAAAGAAATACAAGGAGAGCCAGAAAGACAACGGCGGCACCAAGGAATCGCTCAATGGCGAGAAAGGCAATTACCAGTTCTCGGCCCGTGCGGTCATCGACCGCTATGCGGCGCACGACATGCCGTTCGGCTGGATTCTGCCGAACGACGGCTACGGAGCGGGCTACGGACAGACACCGACCCTCGATGGCAATGTGCAGAACCTGAAGGAACTGGGCGACTATGCCCGTCAGCACGGCGTGGAAATCGGTCTGTGGACCCAGTCGGACCTGCACCCGAAGAAAGGGGTGGAAGCCTTGCTCCAGCGTGACATTGTGAAGGAAGTGCGCGATGCCGGCGTGCGGGTGCTCAAGACCGACGTGGCCTGGGTGGGTGACGGCTACTCGTTCGGACTGAACGGCGTGGCAGATGTGGCACAGATCATGCCCTACTACGGCCAGGATGCCCGTCCCTTCATCATCTCCCTCGACGGATGGGCCGGCACGCAGCGCTATGCCACCATCTGGTCGGGCGACCAGACCGGCGGCGAGTGGGAATACATCCGTTTCCATATCCCCACTTATATCGGATCGGGCTTGTCGGGCCAGCCTAACATCACTTCGGACATGGACGGTATCTTCGGCGGACAGAACGTGCCGGTGAACGTGCGCGACTTCCAGTGGAAGACCTTCACACCCATGCAGCTGAACATGGACGGATGGGGCTCGAACCCGAAATACCCGCATATCCTGGGCGAACCGGCCGCCTCCATCAACCGCTGGTACCTGAAGCTGAAGTCCATGCTGATGCCGTATGCCTACAGCATCGCCCACGAGGCCATCGACGGCAAACCGATGATGCGGGCCATGTTCCTAGACGGGGAGAATCCTTATACGCTGGGCACCGCCACCCGCTACCAGTATCTCTACGGTCCGTCTATTCTCGTGGCTCCCATCTACCAGGCGACCCGCATGGACGAAAAGGGCAACGATGTGCGCAACCACATCTACCTGCCCGAAGGCAACTGGGTAGATTACTTCACCGGTCAGGTCTATGAGGGCGGACGCATCATCAACCATTACGAGGCACCGCTCTGGAAGCTGCCGTTCTTCATCAAGCAGGGCGCCATCCTACCCGTGACGAAGGCCCACAACCAGCCCAAGGACTGGGACCGCAGTGTCCGCATCTATGAACTCTATCCCTATGGTACGTCCGAATTCACGGAATACGACGATGACGGTGTTTCGCAGGCGTACCTGCGGGGCGAATCGGCTTCCACCCTGATACGTTCCGTCCAGACGGGCGACAAGGTAGACATCAGCGTGTCTCCGACGACGGGCACCTTCAGCGGCATGGAAACTCGCAAGTCAACGGTGTTCCGCATCAACGTGACCGGACAGCCCAAGAAACTGGCGGCCACCATCGGCGGTGCGAAAGTGAAACTGACTCCTGTCGGTTCGATAGAGGCACTGGAGCAGGGCGAGAATGTCTATTTCTACGAGGAGGCTCCCGAACTGAACCGCTTTGCCACACCGGGCAGCGAGATGGCCGACCTGAAGGTGACCAAGAATCCGTTGCTCCACGTGAAGCTGGCTGCTGCCGATATCACCTCACAGGCAGTGACCTTGCAGCTGACCGGCTTTGTCTATGCCCCGGCCAATGCCCTGTTGCAGAAGACAGGGGCACTGACGGCCCCGAAGGCAGCGGTGAAGGAGGACAATATCCAGGCGTATGCCGTCACTCCGTCGTGGAAACAGGTACCCGAAGCCGACTATTACGAAATCCTGTTCAACGGCATGACCTACAGTACCATCCGCGATACGGAACTGGAAATCGGTGACCTTACGCCCGAAACCACCTACTCCCTGCAGGTGCGGGCGGTGAATGCTGCCGGCGTTTCTCCGTGGACCGAAGTGAGCGTCACGACGAAGTCCGACCCGCTGGAGTTTGCCATCCACAACATGCGGGGCATGACCACTTGCACCGACCAGCGCGGCCAGCGGCTGAACCGCTTCTTCAACTTCGACGAGAGCGATATGTGGCACACCGAATGGGGCAAGACCGCCGTGCCGTTCGATCTGGTGGTCGATACGAAGTGCGTGAGCCAGCTCGACAAGTTCCAGTACCTGCCCCGTCTGGACGGCGGCAACGGTACGTTGGGCAAGGGTACCGTCTACTACAGCTTGGACAAGGTGACGTGGACGGAAGCAGGTACGTTCGACTGGACGGGCATCGAGCCGAAGACTTTCTTTTTCCAGGAGCGTCCGCTGGCACGTTACGTCAAGCTCTCCGTCACCGAGGCGAAGGGCGGTTACGGTTCGGGTCGCGAACTGTATGTGTTCCGTGTGCCGGGTACGGAAAGTTTCATTCCGGGTGACATCAACCAGGACAAGGCGGTCGATGAGAACGACCTGACTTCCTATATGAACTATACCGGTCTGCGCCGGGGCGACAAGGACTTCGAGGGCTACATCAGCAAGGGCGACCTGAACGATAACGGACTGATTGATGCCTACGACATCTCGACCGTGGCAGTCGAACTGGAAGGCGGCGTGAGCGGCAGCAAGGTGCCGGAAGTGGACGGCGAACTTGTGGTGGTGCCGTCGAAGACTTCCGTACAGGCGGGCGAGGAGTTCGAACTGCGCGTGTCGGGCAAGGGCTTGCGCTCGGTCAATGCACTGAGCTTTGCCATCCCCTACGATGCCCAGCAGCTGGAGTTCGTCGGCATCGAGGCGAAGGGCATGAAGTATATGCGGAACCTCACCTACGACCGCTTGCACTCCAACGGCCAGAAGGCACTCTATCCTACGTTCGTCAACATCGGCTGGCAGGATTTCCTCGAAGGGGACACAGACTTGATGGTCATCCGCTTCAAGGCGAAGCAGACCGTCAAGGTGGATCTGCCGGTGAAGGACATCATCCTGGTGGACAAGGACCTGAACGAGAAGCGGGGGACTGACTTGAAGTGATTCCCGTTTCTCTTCTTCCCTTATCATACTGAGGCCGCATCACACGTTGTGTGAAACGATTCGAAGATGACGCCGTAGGAGCAGACACGCAGGTCTGCCCCTACGGCGTTTGGCATGATACGCCTTGATTTATTCCCTTTGTGCCCTTTGTGTTCAAATACTATTTGAATCCTCGAAAAAGTGTTGGTTTTTACTGATTGAATCCTCGAAAAAGTGTATATTTGCAGTGTAAATGATTTGTTTTCAATATGGAAAGAAGTATATATCAACAACTGCTGGAATGGAAAACCAAAACCGACCGGTGTGAAACGATTTGATAATGACAATTTGTCAACTCGTCATTGGTAGTCCCCATCACACGTTGTGTTAAACAATTCGATGATGACGCTGTAGGGGCGGACCTGCGTGTCCGCCCGGATGCCGAGGTGGATGTTTCCGGGCAGACACATAGGTCTGCCCCTACAGTTTCGTC
>SFDG01000002.1 GCA_004558305.1 Phocaeicola plebeius | reverse complement strand
ACACCCATCAAAATCAATATATATAATATAATAATATATATATAATATTATATATATATTATTATATTATATATATTGAGTATTTCCTCACTAAAACTCACCGTCAGACTTGCGGGGGAGAAAATGGAGAAGGCGACATTGTGAAGTGTCTTAATGAAATAATGACTAATGAAATAATGAACACATCGAGAAGACGGCTCACGATAATCTGTTATAGTATAATAAGCTATTTTGGCATTTTTTAATCCCTTGCTATCCTGCTGCTTTCCTTTTCATGTCATCCTGAGTTTCCATCACACGGGGTGTAAAACGATTCGATGATGACGCTGTAGGGGCGGACCTGCGTGTCCGCCCGGATGCCGAGGTGGATGTTTACGGGCAGATACATAGGTCTGCCCCTACAGTTTCGTCATTGGTAGCAAAGCGAAGGATCTGTAAACACAAAGTGGGCACATTCAGATGCTTCACTCCGTTCCCTTAGATTTGCAGCATGACAAAATGATAGGTCTTCCAAAGTTTTCGGACCGTCTCCCCCTTCGGTCCGCAAGTGTTCATTATTTCATTAGTCATTATTTCATTAAGACGCTGCACAATCCGAAGGCAGCTTCACGAGCGTTCATTATTTCATTAGTCATTATTTCATTAAGACGCTGCACGACTGCACGGACCGGCTCCAGACTGTCCGAAACCTTCTTCCCCTTTACTCTCTTCAAAAAATCCCTTTGTGCCCTCTGTGTCTTTGTGTTGAATAATGTTGAATAAAAACCACAGGCCACTACCGCCGCTTCAGGGCACGGATCTGCTGCTCGATGTCGTACGCATTGCCGTTGGCCTTGTCTCGCCGCAGGAACTCCCGTTGGCGAAGAGAGTCCTGCGCCTTCTGCCGGCGGATGAACTCCGCATAGTCCGCTTCCAGAGCTTCCGGTTTCCGCTGTCCGGCGGGCGAGGCAGGCAGGCTGTCCGTCCGTACTGCCGGGCTATGGACAAGCGCCGCCTTGGACAGGCTGTCTGCCGGAAGCCGGGAAGGAACAGCCGCCAGCGCGGGAGGCGTCTGTGCGTAGGTCTTCCAGGCCGTAGCCCGCTTGCGGTTGCGCCGGACGGCCCGTCCACGACGGGTGAAAGTTTCGAAGAGCAGCTTGTCCGCATCGAACTCGACGACGGCACCGGCTGCGGCCTGCGAAGAAGCCGCGCCGGAGGCCGGTGCTACAGAAGGTGTCAGCCGCTTGCCCCCCTTTTGCGAGCCAAACGGCTGGAGAGTCCAGTGGATTTCCCATTTTTTCAACCTATAGGGCAGCACGTCGTAGACGGGGTCTTCCCCGAAGCGGGTCCAGATGGTGTAGGGTTCGGCCCTCACATAGAGCGTAGGCTTGTCGACACGGGTCGTGTCAATGAGGCTTCGGGGCATCCGCAGGTCGGAATGGAACTGCATGAACTTCTTTTCGAGGGGCGCTTCCTTCAGTTTCCGGTAGGAATTCTCCTGCTTCGGGGCGAAGTCAAACCGGATCATCCTGACCGCATCCGCATTCAGCTGCAGCTCCTTCCCCGCCGAGTTGGTCTGGGCAGGAAGGCAAGAGATGAGGGCCATGCAGCCCAGCAGCGTCAGGAGCGGTCGTCGTCCGATGCCCCAGCGGAAGGTGTCGTTCGTTTCGTTCATATTGCAGTGGTTTGACGGCCAGGCCGGCACGCACGGCGGCCATGGATGCGCAAAGATACAAAGAAAGCAAGAACTGGAAACATTTCTTGCTTTCTTTCTGTTTTATTTGAATCTGTAAACATCCTGGAACTGTCCGAAAATCATCTTTCCGTTTCCCTTTTTCCCTGTCATGCCGAACGAAGTGAGAAATCTGCCAGCACAATGCGGATGTATTCAGATGCTTCACTCGTACGGCATGACAAAATGAGAGGGGAGCCAAGGACTTCGGGCAGCCTCTCCCTGGCGGCCTCAGCTCACCATTTCCTGCAGAATTTTCACGGCGGCCTCTACGGTTTCCACCTGCTGGATCACCATGCTGCGGCGGCCCTTCACCTCCCGCAGGTTGCAGAGGCGGGGGTAGCGCGTCATGTAGTCGATGACCTTGCCGAAAGCCACGCTCTGGAAGTAAGGACTGTCGGGGTTGCTCACGAAGTAGAGCGACATGCGCCCCGCCTTCAGCGTGGCCTTCTCGATGCCCAGCCGCTTGGCCAGCCTGCGCAAGGGAACGATGCGCACCAGCTCCTCGCCTTCGGGCGGAATGGGGCCGAAACGGTCGATCAGACGGGCCTTGAACGCCTCTACGTCGGTATCCAGCTCCAGCTTGTCCAACTCGCGGTAGAGCAGCATCCGCTCGCTGCTGCTGGGGATGTACTCGGCGGGGAAGAGCAGCTCCAGGTCGCTCTCCACCGTACACTCGTCCACGAAACCTTCGCCGCTGATCTTCTCCTCGCCTGCCTTGATTTCCTCGGCATAGAGGTCGGCAAACTCCTCGTTCTTCAGTTCCGTCACCGCCTCGGCCAGAATCTTCTGGTAGGTCTCGTAGCCCAGGTCGGCGATAAAGCCGCTCTGCTCCGCGCCCAGCATGTTGCCCGCCCCGCGGATGTCGAGGTCCTGCATGGCGATGTGGATGCCGCTGCCCAGGTCGCTGAAGTTCTCGATGGCCTGCAGGCGGCGGCGTGCCTCGGGCGTGAGCGAGGCCAGCGGCGGGGCCAGCAGGTAGCAGAAGGCCTTCTTGTTGCTGCGCCCCACCCGTCCGCGCATCTGGTGGAGGTCGCTCAGGCCGAAGTTCTGCGCCTGGTTGATGATGATGGTGTTGGCATTGGGGATGTCGATGCCGCTCTCGATGATGGTGGTGGCCAGCAGCACGTCGTAGTCGTAGTTGGCAAAGCCCAGGATGATTTTCTCCAGCTCCTCGGGCGGCATCTGTCCGTGGCCCACGCAGACGCGGCAGTCGGGGATGTTGCGCTCGATGAGTGCCCTCAGCTCGGCGAGGTTCTGGATGCGGTTGTTCACGAAGAACACCTGCCCGTTGCGGCTCATCTCGAAGTTGATGGCCTCGGTGATGATTTCCTCGTTGAAGGTGTGCACCTCGGTCTGGATGGGATAGCGGTTGGGCGGCGGCGTCTGGATGACCGAGAGGTCGCGGGCCCCCATGAGCGAGAACTGCAGGGTGCGGGGGATGGGGGTGGCCGTCATGGTCAGCGTGTCCACGTTCACCTTGAGCTGGCGCAGCTTCTCCTTGACGCTCACGCCGAACTTCTGCTCCTCGTCGATGATGAGCAGGCCCAGGTCTTTGAAGCGGACGCTCTTGCCGATGATCTTGTGGGTGCCGATGAGGATGTTCACCTCGCCGGCGGCCAGCTCCTTGAGGATGCGCGAGGTGTCCTTGGCCGTGCGGGCCCGGCTCAGGTAGTCCACGCGGCAGGGCATGTCCTCCAGCCGCTTACGGAAGGTCTGGTAGTGCTGGTAGGCCAGTACGGTGGTGGGCACCAGCACCGCCACCTGCTTGTTGTCCGTCACGGCCTTGAACGCCGCGCGCACGGCCACCTCGGTCTTGCCGAAGCCCACGTCGCCACACACCAGTCGGTCCATGGGGCGGTCGCTCTCCATGTCCTTCTTCACCTCCTGCGTGGCCTTCAGCTGGTCGGGGGTGTCCTCGTAGAGGAAGCTGGCCTCCAGCTCGTGCTGCAGGAAGCTGTCGGGGCTGTAGCGGAAGCCCTTCTCCTGCTTGCGCCGGGAGTAGAGGCGGATGAGGTCGCGGGCGATGTCCTTGATTTTCGACTTCGTGCGGTCTTTCAGCTTCTCCCAGGCCCCCGTGCCCAGCTTGCTGATGCGGGGCGGTTCGCCCTCCTTGCCCTTGTATTTGGAAATCTTGTGGAGCGAGTGGATGGACACGAAGACCACATCGTCGTTCTGGTAGACGAGTTTGATGACCTCCTGCGTGGTGTCGCCGTTGGGGATGCGCACCAGTCCGGCAAAGCGGCCGATGCCATGGTCGATGTGGACCACATAATCGCCCGGCTCGAACTGGTTGAGCTCTTTCAGCGACAGGGCCACCTTCCCGCTGCGGGCCTTGTCGCTGCGAAGGTTGTACTTATGGAAACGGTCGAAAATCTGATGGTCGGTGAAGAGGCAGCACTTCAGGTGATGGTCGATGAAGCCCTCGTGGAGGGTCTTGTTGACCGGTTCGAAGCGGATGGCATCGCCGCGCTCCTGGAAGATGTCCTTCAGGCGGTCGGTCTGCTTCGCGCTGTCGGAGCAGATATAGAGGCGGTAGCCGCGCTGTCCGTAGTCGGTCAGCGTGCGGGCCACGAGGTCGAAATTCTTGTGGAAAATGGGCTGGACGGAGGTCTCGAACGCCAGCCGGGCATCGGGGACTCCCACCGGCTTGGCGCCGAACTCCACGCGGCGGAAAGCCAGCGCGCGGCGTGCGAACTCCTCCCCGTCCACCAGGCGGTCGGCCAGGCGGGCCAGGTCGGTGGGGTCGCCCTCATAGGCCGCCACGGCCTGCGGAGCCGCCGTCTCCTCGTGCACGGCGCGGATGCGGTCGCACACCCAGACGAGGTCCTTCACCCACAGCTCGGCCGACGCGGGCAGGAAATCGAGGAAGCACACCTCGCCGTCGGCAGCCGCGCCCAGCTCGGGCACGATGCTGACCTGCTCCGTCCGCTCCTTCGAGAGCTGCGTGTCGACCTCGAACGTGCGGATGCTGTCCACCTCGTCGCCGAAGAAGTCGATGCGGTAGGGGTATTCCGAAGCGAAGGAGTAGACGTCGAGGATGCTGCCGCGCAGGGCGAACTGCCCCGGCTCGTAGACATAGTCCACCTGCTGGAAGCCGAGGCCGGCCAGGGCAACCGTCAGGGCTTCAGTCTCCATCTGCTGCCCCACCTTCAGGACCAGCGTGTGGTCGGTGAGCTGGTGGACGGACACCACCTTCTCGGCCAGGGCATCGGGGAAGCTGACCACCGACACCGGGCGTCCGTCTTCGAGGCGGCTCAGCACCTCCGTCCGCAGGATTTCGTTCGCCGCGTCCCTTTGTCCGTACTTGATGGCCCGGCGGTACGACGAGGGGAAAAACAGGATGCCGGCATCGCCGTTCGCCTGCACCAGGTCGTGATAGAAATAGCCGGCCTCCTCCTGGTCGTTGAGCACGAACAGGCGCACGCCGGGCACCTGCCGCACGTAGGCCGACGCGAAGAACGAGGCGCACGAACCGTGTGTGCCCTCCAGGAAGACGGTCTTCACCGCCGGGTCTTTCATTGCGGCCGCCAATCCCCGCAGCCGGGGATGCTCCGCATAGATCTGTTGAAGTTCAGTAATATCCATGGCTTTCGTTAAAACGGGTGCAAAAGTAAGGAATTTCCGCGGAAAACAAAAGAAGGAAGCCAGAGTTTGTGTAATCCGAAATAATGTGCTACATTTGCAGCTAACGATAACGAAACAACCCATAAAGGCTGAAATAATATGTACCAGAATATCTACCAATGCATCAAGAGCCTGCAGCTGAGAGACGCCTTCGACGCGCTCCGCAAGGCTGCCGGCGAACTGCAGGACTGGAAGCTCCAGGAGGACATCGACGAACAGGAAACGAACTACAGATACCTGCTGAAATACCAAGGGAGCGACGACCCCCAGCGCGAGGAACTGCTGCGCCGGCTGCAGGGCAAGCTGCTGCTGGCGGCCAACCGCGCCCGCTATCTCCACCAGCTGCGCAGGGACCGCTCGGACCTGCGGATTTTCCGGCAGCTGCAGAAGCACACGCTGCCCGAACTGAAGGCTGAACTGGAATCCGTAGGGCGGGAGCTGCGCGAGCTGGACAGCTCGGACGGCACCCCCCGGGAGAAGCACCTGCGCTACCAGAACCTCTACACCGTGAGGGACAGCCTGACCGACGAACTCTTCTACCGCATCATGGCGACCACGGACTGGACGGAAGACGACCAGCAGGAGGCCACCGACCTGATGATGAGTGCCGACGTGCCCGTGGGCGTGCTGGCCGTCATGACCAGTGCGGCCCTGCTGTCGCTGGTCCTGCTGTTCGACCCGCGCAAGTTCCAGTTCCTGGTGCGGACCTACTGCACCCGCCCGGAGCGGGTCCTGCACCTGCGGGCCTTGCTGGGCATCGTGCTGGCCACGTACCGGAACAGCGACGAACTGGCCTACTACCCCCATGCGGAGCAACTGTTCAGCCCCCTGGCGGCCATCGGCGCCACCGAGACGGACCTCGTGCTGCGGCTGGCCGGACAGGTGGCCATGAGCCGGCAGACGGAAAAGCTGAGCCAGCACCTGAACGACGACCTGCTCCCCTCGCTGATGCAGTCGGCCCGCTACACGATGACGAAGCTCGACGACCCGGAGCAGAAGGCCAAGACGCTGGAGGAAATGGAGGAGGAGATGAACCCCGAATGGAGCAAGGAGCAGGAAAAGATATGCAACAGCATCCTGGAACTCTGCGAGCTGCAGAAGGAAGGGGCCGACACCTACTATATTACCTTCAAGCAGCTCCGCAACGGCCGCTTCTTCCTCTATGCCCCGCATTACTTCTACCCGTTCGACCCCCACAACTCGTGGCTGGGCCAGTGCCTGCCCTCGTACCTGGTGGAAAAGGGGTCGCTGCTCGACAACATGCTGAACACTTCCGTGTTCTGTGACTCGGACAAGTATGCCTTCGCCCTGTCCATCGGATCGGTAACCCCGGCGGAACGGCAGGCGCTGGTGAGCAAGGACGGACTGGGACCCATCATGGGAGGGACGGCCACGGGCGAGGAAATCCTGGAGATGGAGAAGTCGCAGAACGCCGACCTGATGCTCCTGCGCAACTACCTCTGGGACATCTACCGCTTCTTCAAGGGGTGGGGTGCCCTCTACGACTGGCCCGACCTGTTCGTCACCCCGATCGACTTCTGGCAGAACCCCTACCTCGCGAAGCATTTCTTCACGCCCGACACCCTGCTGCAGCTGGCCGGACAGCTCATGAAAAGCAGCGACAGCGTGGCAGAGGCAGGCGCACTCTACGAGCAGCTGCTGCACCGCCCGCAGTATGCCCTCGACCTCGCCTTGTGGCAGAAGCTGGGCTACTGCTACCAGCAGACGGCCAAGCAGCAGCAGAGGGACGATGACTACGACAAGGCCATCGCGGCCTACGAGAAGGTGGTAAAGCTGAAACCGGCGGACAGCTGGACGCTGAAGCACCTGGCGCAATGCCACCGCCACCGCCAGCACTACGACGAGGCCCTGGACTACTACCGCAAGGTGCTGGAGCTGGAACCCGACTCGCAGCCCACGGAGCTGCAGGTGGCCCAGCTGCTGACCCTCCGCGAACAGTATGCGGAGGCCCTGAAGATATGGTTCAAGCTGGAGTACCTGGGCGCCTACCCCGAGAAGGCCTGGAGGGGAATCGGCTGGTGCTGCCTGAAGACGGACCGCCCGGCCGATGCGCTGAAGCACCTGCTCCGCGTGCCCGCCGAACAGCTCACCCTGGACGACTGGCTGAACATCGGCCACCTGCACCAGACGCTCCGCCAGCCGAAGCACGCCATCGAGGCCTACTACCAGGCCCGCGTGCTCAGCCCCAGCGCAGAGGCCTTCGTGAGCCGCCTGCAGGCGGACAGCGCGTCGATTGCCCCCCAGATTGTGCTGCGCGAACTCGACATCCGTCTGCTGGCCGACAGCGTGGACGGACTGCTGGACGAGCGCAGCGGACGCAAGAACGACCTGCAATACTATTTATCGTTAGCGAAAGAGGACTAAAGACATGAAACATTCAAGCGACAGCATTGTCATCATACCGACCTATAACGAAAAGGAGAACATCGAGAACATCATCCGCGCCGTCTTCGGCCTGGAGAAGTGTTTCCACCTCCTCGTCATCGAAGACCATTCGCCCGACGGCACGGCCGACATCGTCCGCCGCCTGCAGGGAGAATTCCCCGACCGCCTGTTCATGATAGAGCGACAGGGCAAGCTGGGACTGGGCACGGCCTACCTCACCGGGTTCCGCTGGGCCATCGGCCACGGCTACGACTACATCTTCGAGATGGACGCCGACTTCAGCCACAATCCCGACGACCTGCCCCGCCTCTACCGCGCCTGCCACGACGAGGGGGCCGACGTAGCCATCGGATCGCGCTACGTGAGCGGCGTGAACGTGGTGAACTGGCCGATGGGCCGCGTGCTGATGTCGTATTTTGCCTCGAAGTACGTGCGTCTCATCACCGGCCTGCCCATCCACGACACCACTGCGGGCTTCAAGTGCTACCGCCGCGAGGTGCTCGAAACGATTCCGCTGGACAAGATCCGCTTCAAGGGCTATGCCTTCCAAATCGAGATGAAGTTCACGGCCTACCAGTGCGGATTCCGCCTCCAGGAGGTGCCGGTCATCTTCATCAACCGCGAGCTGGGCACCTCGAAAATGAACAGCAGCATCTTCGGCGAGGCCGTCTTCGGAGTGATCCAGCTGAAATGGGACAGCTGGTTCCGCCGGTTCCCCCAAAAGAGACAACAGGATTCCACTCCAACGAAACAACTGGATTCCACTCAAAGAAACAACCACTGAAACGAACAACGTCATGATGAAACGAATCTGGATACACAATGCCCTCATCGTCAACGAAGGCCGCCGCTTCCAAGGGTCGGTGGTCGTGGAGGGCGAAACCATCAGCGAGGTCATTGAAGGAGAAGGCCGTCCGGCCGGAACCTGCGAGGAAGAAATAGACGCCCAGGGCTGCTACCTGCTGCCGGGCGTCATCGACGACCACGTCCACTTCCGCGACCCGGGACTGACCCACAAGGCCGACATGGCCACCGAGAGCGCCGCTGCCGCCGCCGGCGGAGTGACCTCCTTCATGGACATGCCGAACTGCAACCCGCAGACCACCACGCTGGAAGCCCTGGACGAGAAGTTTGCCGACGCGGCCCGCAAGAGCGTGGTGAACTATTCGTTCTACTTCGGCGCCACCAACAACAATGCCCACCTGCTGCCCCGGCTGGACAAGTCGCACGTTTGCGGCGTGAAGCTCTTCATGGGGGCCAGCACCGGCAACATGCTGGTGGACCGCATGGAAACCCTCCGCACCGTCTTCCGCGAAGCCGGCATGCTCATTGCCACCCACTGCGAGGACCAGGCCATCATCCGGGCCAACACCGAGCGGTTCCGGCAACGCTACGGGGAAGACCCCGCCGTGAGCTGCCATCCGCTGATCCGCAGCGAAGAGGCCTGCTTCGCCTCCTCGTCGCTGGCCATCCGGCTGGCCCGCGAAACCGGTGCCCGCCTCCACATCCTCCACATCAGCACGGCCCGCGAGCTGGAGCTGTTCGAAGACCGTCCGCTGGCCGAGAAGCGCATCACGGCCGAAGCCTGCGTGTCGCACCTGATGTTCTGCGACGAAGACTATGCCACGCTGGGAGCCCGCATCAAGTGTAACCCCAGCATCAAGACCCGCGCCGACCGCGACGCCCTGCGCCAGGCCCTCCGCACGGGGCGCATCGACACCGTAGGCACCGACCATGCCCCCCACCTGCTCGCCGAGAAGCAGGGCGGTGCGCTGAAGGCCGTGTCGGGGATGCCCAGCCTGCAGTTCTCGCTGGTCAGCCTGCTGGAACTGGCCCGTGAAGGGGTGGTGGACGTGGAACAGGTGGTGGAGAAAATGTGCCACAACCCGGCCCTGCTCTACGGGATAGACCGCCGCGGCTTCATCCGTCCCGGCTATCGGGCCGACCTCGTGCTGGTGGACCCCCGCCGCACCTGGACGCTGACCGCCGGCGATGTGCTGAGCAAGTGCGGATGGAGCCCGCTCGAAGGGCGCACGTTCCATGCCCGCGTGGTCAGGACCTTTGTCAACGGTGCCACCGTGTACGACGGAGAGCGGGTCGACACACACCATCGCGGCCAGGCCTTGTCGTTCCTCCGCTAACCCCTCGCTGCCATGAACATAACGACACCCATCACGACCCTGCGCTACGAGCTCCACGAGGTGGCCGAGTACATCAACTGGATCTATTTCTTCCATGCCTGGGGATTCCAGCCGCGCTTCGCCACCGTGGCCGGGCTGCACGACTGCGACAGCTGCCGCACGCAATGGCTGAACAGCTTCGAGGAGGCCGACCGTCTGAAAGCCGCTGAAGCCGCCCGCCTCTATGGGGATGCCCGCCGGCTGCTGGGCGAACTGGACGGGCACTATGCGGTGAGGGCCGCCTACCGCCTGCTCGAAGCCTATGCCGACGGAGACAACCTGCTGCTGGACGGGCGGCGGTTTCCGCTGCTGCGCCAGCAGACGCGCCAGCGGCCCGATGCCCCCTTCCTCTGCCTGAGCGACTTCGTCAGGCCCCTCTCGCAGGGCATTCCCGACACCGTAGGTGCCTTTGCCACCACGGTGGATGCGGCCCTGGAGGAGGTTCATGCCCACGACGACTACGGCCACCTGCTGGTGAAGACCCTCTGCGAACGGCTGGCCGAGGCCGCCGCCGAAAAGCTGCACCTCACCGTGCGCCGCCACGTGTGGGCCTACGCTCCCGACGAACAGCTCAGCCTGCGCCAGCTCCTCAACGAGGATTATCAGGGCATCCGTCCGGCGGTGGGCTATCCGTCGCTGCCCGACCTCTCGGTGAACTTCCTGCTCGACGAACTGATTGATTTCCGGCGCATCGGCATCCGCCTGACCGAAACGGGCATGATGCAGCCTGCCGCCTCGGTGAGCGGGCTGATGTTCGCCCATCCGGCGGCCCGCTATTTTGCCGTGGGCTGCATCGATGAAGAACAGCTGGCCGACTATGCCGCCCGCCGCGGATTCCCGGTGGAGCGCATGAGGCCCTTCCTACGTTCCAACCTCAGAAGTTAAGCCTATGGTCCTGCTCCGCACATTCATCGCCGCCGTCCTGCTCCTGCTGCTGCCCGACATTTATATTTACCGTACCTACCTCTCCGGCCGCTCCCGCCGCTGCCGGTGGGGCTACTGGGTGCCCTCGGCAACCCTGCTGGCCGGACTGGCCGCCTACATGGCCGGCCCCGACACGTGGCGGGCCACGTTCGGCACCTACCTGGTGGCGGTCTTCTGCATCGCCATCCCCAAGGTCCTCTTCCTGCTGGCCGACCTGCCGCTGCGCCTCGTCTGCCGATGGGGGCTCTGCACGGCCCGGTTGCGGCTCCTGATTGCCCTTTCCGTGGCCACCCTGGGACTGGGCTACCTCGTCTACGGGGCCGTCCGCGGCAAGGAGGATTTCCGGATACGCGAAGTCACCTTCACCTCCCCTGCCCTGCCCGATGCCTTCGACGGCTACCGGCTGGCCCAGCTCTCCGACCTCCACGTCGGCGGCTGGAAGGGCAATGAAGCCGCTGTCCGCCGGGCCGTGGACCTGTGCAACGGCCTCCGTCCCGATGCCATCGTCTTTACCGGCGACCTGGTGAACAGCCGGGCCACCGAGCTCGACGGGTTCATGCCGCTGCTGGCCGGCCTTCACGCCCCGGACGGGGTCTTCTCCGTCCTCGGCAACCACGACTACGGGACGTATGCCCGCTGGCCGTCGGTCCGGGAACGGCAGGCCAACCTGGACAGCCTGAAACAACGCCAACGGCAGATGGGCTGGGACCTTCTGCTCAACGAGCACCGCATCCTGCGGCGGGGAACCGACTCGCTGGTCATTGCGGGGGTGGAGAACAGCGGACGACCACCTTTTCCGGACCGGGGCGACCTGCCACGTGCCCTGCGAGGCGCGGAAAACGCCTTCTGCATCCTGCTGAGCCACGACCCTACCCACTGGCGGCGCGAAGTGCTGCCCCAGTCGGCCGTCGCCCTCATGCTGGCGGGCCATACCCACGACATGCAAATCAGTCTGTTCGGCTATTCCGCCTCCCGATGGTTCTACCCCGAACACCGCGGGCTTTACCTGGAAGACGGACGCGGACTCTACGTCAATATCGGACTGGGCTACGCCCTCCTTCCCCTGCGGATCGGTGCCTGGCCCGAGATTACCCTCATCACCCTCAAGAAGCAACAACCTCCAAGAAGCAACAACCTCTAAAAACTGAATGAATATGCTGACATTTCTCTATTACATCTATCAAATCTGTGTGGGACTGCCCATCTTCCTGGTACTGACCATTCTCACAGCCCTCACTACAGTGGCCGGCTGCTGGCTGGGCGACGGTCATTTCTGGGGCTACTACCCCGGCAAGATCTGGTCGCGCCTCACCTGCTACCTGTTTCTCCTGCCTGTCCACGTGACGGGCCGCGAGCACCTGCAGCCCGGCACCTCGTATGTCTTCGTGGCCAACCACCAGGGTGCCTTCGACATCTTCCTCATCTACGGCTTCCTGAACCGCCACTTCAAATGGATGCTGAAGAAAAGCCTGCGCAAGCTGCCCTTCGTGGGCAAGGCCTGCGAATCGGCCGGCCACATTTTCGTAGACAAGTCCAGTCCGCGGAAGGTGGTGGAGACCATCCGCGCAGCCGAGAAAATCCTTCAGGGCGGCACCTCGATGGTGGTCTTCCCCGAAGGCCGGCGCACCTTTACCGGTCGCATGGGCGAGTTCAAGAAGGGTGCCTTCCTGATGGCCGACCAGCTGCAGATGCCCGTCATCCCGCTGACCATCGACGGTGCCTTCGAGGTGCTTCCCCGCACTGCCCACCTGCTCCACCGCCACTCGCTGCGCCTCACCATCCACCCGGCCATCTATCCGAAAGGCAAAGGGGGCAACCACCTGGAAGAACTGATGCAGGAGTCGTTCGAAGCCATCCATTCTGCCTTGCCGGAACAGCACCGGTGAGAGGGAATTTAAAATTATCCTTCTATTCCTTGCATAAGTGGAAAAACATCCGTACTTTTACCCACCAATCATTAACTATAAAAACTTACGATTATGGCAAGCAGAAAAAACCTCAAGAAGAATGTCAACTATATCACTGAAACCATTGCCGGACTGTGCATCGTCACCAGCCTGGAGAACCAGGGAGAAAAGTCAGAAACCGCTTCCCGCCTGTTCCTGCAGGTGATGAACCTGAGAAACGACATCATCAGCCGCATCAGCCACACCGAACCGGGAAACACCCGGGAATTCTACAAGAAACTGCAGAACGACTTCAACAGCCAGGTGCAGGACATCCTGCAGCAGCTGAGCGAATAATCCCCGGCAAACACAAGCAGTCATGAAACAAGCCATCTGCCGGTTTATCTACTACCGGCTGCTGGGATGGACCGCCGAGGTCTCCGTCCCGAAGCTGGACAAATGCATCTATTGCGTAGCGCCCCATACTTCCAACTGGGATCTCTTCCTCGGGAAGATCGCCATTGCCACCTTGGGATGGGAGTCGGGCTTCATGATGAAGAAGGAATGGTTCTTCTTCCCGTTAGGCCCCATCTTCCGATGGATGGGCGGGATTCCCATCGAGCGGAAAAAGCACTCCTCCACCGTGGATGCCGTAGCCGCCGTAGCTCGCGAAAGCAGCAAGTTCCATTTGGCCATCACGCCCGAAGGGACACGCTCGGCCAACCCCGATTGGAAGAAGGGATTCTACTACATCGCTCTCGGCGCACAGATACCCATCGTATTGACCGCCTTCGACTATGGCAAGAAAACCATACGGCTGACCCGCGTCGTCCACCCCACCGGCAATATCGAAGCGGACATGCGCGACATCAAGGCCTACTTCAAGGATGCACAAGGAAAGCATCCCGAAAAGTTCGCGCTGTGAGGGTTGTGTCAAAATAAAAATCGCCTGTCATTTTGCCTGTCATCCTGAACGAAGTGAAGGATCTGTAAAGCGCCAGTGTATGTATTCAGATTCTTCGCTTCGCTACCAATGACGAGACTGTAGGGGCAGACCTATGTGTCTGCCCGGAAACATCCACCTCGGCATCCGGGCGGACACGCAGGTCCGCCCCTACAGCGTCATTATCGAATCGTTTCACACTCGGTGTGATGGGGACTCAGAATGACAATCTGGTAGGCATTCTGAATTTCGACACACCCTCGACTGTGCCCTGGACACACTCCGTTTACGGCTAACTAACACCTCCACCATGAAAAAGAAGTATCTATTCTGTACAGCAGCGGTCCTCTGGGCGCTCCCCCTCTCCGCACAAAGCCTCGAACATAACATCGAGGAACGGCTGAAGAACTATTTCAACCACTACACCACCCGTGCCGACATCGGCCCCTGCCAGCTGGAACGGTTCGAGGTAGACCACCAGCAAAAACAACTGCGGATCTATGCGAACCCCGCCTTCGGCTACCAGCCGTTCACCGAGGCCACCACGACCGCCATCTACCGCGAGGTGAAGCAGCTGCTGCCCGGCCCCGTCAACTACTATCACACCACCCTCTACGCCGACGGACAGCCCATCGAAAACCTGGTGCCGAACGCCCTGCGCCGGAAGAAGGACGACAGCCGCCTCTTCCCCCGCCTCGACACCGACGAAGCTCCCTGGACCTGCAACCTCTCCCGCCCCTTCCGCATCAGCCAGGGACTGGAGGGACGCCACATCGCCCTCTGGCAAAGCCATGGCCGCTATTTCCAGAACGCCTCGGGGGAATGGAAGTGGCAACGCCCGCGCCTGTTCTGCACCACCGAAGACCTGTTCACGCAAGGCTTCGTGGTGCCTTACCTCATTCCGATGCTGGAGCAGGCGGGGGCCGTGGTCTTTACGCCCCGCGAACGCGACCGGCAGCCGAACGAGGTCATCGTGGACAACAACACCTGTACGGCCGGCAGCCGCTACCTGGAGGTGAACTACAAGAAAAAATACCGCTGGGCGACGGCTCCCGGCACAGGATTCGCCCAGAAGTATGCGTCCTATCCCGACGGGCACAATCCGTTTGAGGACGGCACCGCCCGGTTCATCCCCACCTACGGAAAGCCGGAGAAGGCGTTCGCCGAATGGATTCCGAACCTCCCCGCCGCCGGACGCTATGCCGTCTACGTGAGCTACCAGACACTGCCCGAGAGCGTGACCGACGCCCGCTACACCGTCTTCCACAAAGGTGGGGCCACCCACTTCCGGGTGAACCAGCGCATGGGAGGCGGCACGTGGGTCTACCTGGGTACGTTTGAGTTCGATCCCGGAGCCAACGACACCGGCATGGTGGTGCTGAGCAACCAAAGCAGCGAGAAAGGAGTGGTCTGTGCCGATGCCGTCCGGTTCGGCGGAGGCATGGGCAACATCGAGCGGGGAGGCACCACCAGCGGGATGCCCCGCTACCTGGAAGGGGCCCGCTACTGGGCACAATGGGCAGGCATGCCCTACCCCGTCTACAGCAAGAGCCAGGGCCAGAACGACTACAACGACGACATCAATGCGCGGTCGCTCACCACGAACTACCTGGCCGGCGGCTCCCCCTACGCGCCCGGCGTGCAGGGACTGCGCGTGCCCATCGAACTGACGTTAGGACTCCACAGCGACGCCGGCTTCAAGACCGACGATGCCCTAGTGGGCTCGCTGGGCATCTATACCACCCAATTCAACGAGGGCCGGCTGGGCTGCGGCACTTCCCGCTATGCCTCGCGCGACCTGGCCGACCTGGTGCTGACGGGGCTGCAACGCGACCTGGCGCCGGTAGTGGGGACCGACTGGGCCCGCCGCGGCCTGTGGAACCGCAACTACAGCGAGACGCGCCTGCCCGAAGTGCCGTCCATGATTCTGGAGCTGCTCTCGCACCAGAATTTCGCCGACCTCCAGCAAGGCTACCGGCCCGACTTCCAGTTCGCCGTAGGCCGGTCGGTCTACAAGTCCATCCTCCGCTTCCTGGCCACCCAGCACAACGAGCGCTACACGGTGCAACCGCTGCCTGTGAACCATTTCGCCATCCAGGAAGGCAAGAAGAAGAATACCTTCGAGCTGCGGTGGCAACCCGTCGACGACCCCCTCGAACCCACGGCCAAGGCCCAGGGCTATGTGGTCTACACCCGCATCGGGAACGGCGGCTTCGACAACGGGACGTATGTAGACAAGAACCGCCTTACCGTAGAAGTGGAGCCCGGACTGACCTACAGCTTCCGCGTCACGGCGGTGAACAAGGGCGGGGAAAGTTTCCCCTCGGAAACCCTGTCGGCCTACAAGGCTCCCCATAGCCGAGGAACCCTGCTGATCGTCAACGGCTTCCACCGCACGTCGGGACCTGCTGCCATCAACACCTCCCAGCAGCAGGGCTTCGACCTCGCCCTCGACCCGGGACTGCCTTACCTGTCCTCGGCCTCTTTCTGCGGCTATCAGCAGAACTTCGACCGCACCCGTCCCGGACTGGAAACGCCCGACGGACTGGGCTACAGCGGCCACGAACTGGAGGGCTTCACCGTGGCCGGCAACACGTTCGACTATCCCTTCCTGCACGGCAAGGCCATCCAGCATGCCGGCGGCTATTCCTACGTATCGTGCAGCAGCGAGACGCTGGAAAGCGGGTCGGTGCTCCCCGACGGATACGCGATGGTAGACTACATTGCCGGTGCCGAACACGCGGCCTTGAGTCCCCGCGTCTGCGATGTCCTCCGCAGTTACCTCGACCGGGGCGGCCGGCTGCTGCTCAGCGGCTCCTGTCTCGGTGCCCGCCAGGCCGATCCCCGTTTCCTGCAGGAGGTGCTCCGGTGCAGCTACGGAGGCAGTCTGCCTCCCGGTCCGGAAGGAGCCGTCCACGGCAACCGCCTGCAGCTGTCGTTCCCCCGACAGCTCAACAGCCAGACATACGCCGTGCCCTTCCCCGAATGCCTGCAGCCCGTGGGCGACGCCTTCACCCCACTGGTCTATACCGCCGAAGGGTACAGTGCCGCCGTTGCCGCTCCCGGCCGTTCCTACGTGATGGGCTTCCCCTTCGAAAGCATCACCGACCCCGCTGCCCGCGACCGCCTCATGCAGTCTGTCCTGCAGTTTCTGGTTCCGACGAAATGAGCGGTGTGGTAACAAACACACGTTGTGTAAAACGATTCGAAAATGACACGTGCCAAGCGGCGGACTCTGACCTGCAGTTCCGCTATCTACTGCGTGGGGACATCACGGGTCACCTCTCTGCCGGAGTACATCATGCGAATGGGCGGCGGAAAACTGAAAAAGAGTGAAGGGAGAAATTCTGGGCCAGAATTTCTCCCTTTTTTTGGGCGTTTATTCAAGAAGAAGTCGTATATTTGTCAAAGCTCAAAACAGCTATTACCAACCCAAAAATGAAGAAAAGATGATAAATACGAAGAAATACCTGCTTCACTTTGCCGTAGGATGTGCGTGCGCTAACTTTTTGTTCCCGTCGTGTAACGGGAACCACCAAAATGCCAGCTGGCAGACTGACAGCCTGCGCATAGACACGGTCTACCACCTGCAGGGAAGGACGGACGGACCGTCGTGCAGCCTGTCGTGCAGCTATGCCTTCTTCCGTCCGTCGTCGACCAACGACACGCTGGCCGACTTGCTCAACGGCCGATTGCGGAAGGCCGGTTTCGGAGACCAGTTCGAAGGACTGGCTCCCGAGGCCTTTGTAGACGCACTGGCCGCCAGCTACCTGACGGAGTACCGCGAGGATGTGGAATCCTTGTACCAGGAAGATGTGGCCCGGGGAACCGCTCCGGAGGATCTGCCCATGTGGTACAACTATGAATTCGACTTCCAGACCCTGCTGAAGCCCGGGAAGGGTACGGTGTGGAACTTCTCGGTACTGAACTTTTCCTACACGGGAGGCGCTCACCCCATGACGTACCGCAAATGCGTGAACATCGATACGAAGACCGGACATATCTATACGAAGGAGGAGGTGTTCGACCTGGACCACGAGAGTAACATCTGCCGCCTCATCCTGCAGGAACTGATAGCCGAAGCCAACCGCCGGCTGGAAACTGACACCATCACCTCGGTGGAAGGACTGCAGGAAAACGGGATGCTGCTGAACGACGGAGGACTCTTTGTCCCCGACAACTTTCTCCTGAAGGAGAATCACGTCACCTTCGTCTACAACCGCTACGACATCGCCCCCTACTCGGCCGGCGATTTCCTGCTCAGCGTATCGAACGAACAGCTTGCCCCTTATTTGAAACCCCAGAACTAACCCCTATGCCCATGGACCAGCTACTCCATTATTTCCCTCATCTGACCGAACGGCAGAAAGAACAGATGGCCGCCTTGTACGACCAATATACCGACTGGAACAGTAAGATCAACGTGATTTCGCGCAAGGACATCACGAACCTCTACGAGCACCATGTGCTGCACTCGCTGGGCATTGCCCAAGTGATCCGTTTCCGTCCCGGCACCCGGGTGATGGACCTGGGTACAGGAGGCGGTTTCCCGGGCATTCCGCTGGCCATCCTCTTCCCCGACACCCGCTTTCACCTGGTGGACAGCATCGGCAAGAAGGTGAAGGTGGCCACGGAGATTGCCTCGGCCATTGGACTGGAGAACGTCACCACCCGCCACTGCCGGGCAGAGGAAGAGAAACAGCTGTTCGACTTCGTGGTGAGCCGGGCCGTCATGCCCCTGGCCGACCTGCTGAAAATCGTGCGCAAGAACATCGCCCGGGAGCAGAAGAATGCGCTGCCCAACGGACTGATCTGCCTGAAGGGCGGCGAACTGGAACACGAAGTGCTGCCCGTAAAGCGGCAGGCCATCATCACCGACCTGAGCCAGTTTTTCAGCGAAACGTATTTTGAAACCAAGAAAGTGGTCTATGTACCCATTTCCCAACGATAATCTATAGGATATATGAAAATCAAACGGTTTGAATTCAATATGCTCCCTGTCAACACGTACCTGTTGTGGGACGAGACGAACGAGGCGGCCCTCATCGACGCGGGCTGCTTCACGGCGAACGAGCAGCAGACCTTGAAGCACTTCATCGACAGCAACGGGCTGCAGCCGAAAGTATTGCTCAACACCCATCTCCATTTCGACCACCTGTTCGGCAATGCCTTTGTCTACCGCACCTGGGGCATCCGGGCACGCGCCAACGCTGCCGATGAGTTCCTGCTGGAGCAGGCCCCTGCCCAATGCCGGATGTTCGGCTTCGAGATCAACGAACCGACCGTCGCGCTGGGCGGCTACCTGAAGCAGGGTGATGTCATCGAATTCGGCCATACGAAGCTGCATGCCATCGCCATTCCCGGCCATTCGCCCGGCGGCATGGCCTTCTACAATGCCGAAGAAGGCTGCCTGTTCAGCGGCGACTCGCTCTTCCAGGGCAGCATCGGACGGACGGACCTGGCGGGAGGCAGCTTTGACGAGCTGCGCGAAGCCATCCGCAGCCGCCTGTTCACCCTGCCTGCGGAAACGGTGGTGTACCCCGGCCATGACGAACCGACCACCATCGGCAAAGAGATGAAAGACAACCCTTATTTCAGATAATACTCTCAAGAACTTAAGAACTTAACAACTTAATACATGAAAACAGACGTATTTGCCAACCGCCACAATGGCATTTCCGAAACAGAACTTCCCGACATGCTGGCCACCATCGGCGTGGAAACCTTGGACGAACTCATCGACAAGACAATCCCCCGACCCATCCGGCTGAAGGAGCCGCTCGGACTGGCTCCGGCCATGACCGAACGTGAATTTGCCGAACACATCGCGCACCTTGCCGCACAGAACAAGATGTACAAGACCTACATCGGACAGGGCTGGTATGACTCGATCACACCAGCCGTCATCCAGCGCAATGTATTCGAGAACCCTGTCTGGTACACTTCCTACACGCCTTACCAGACGGAAATCTCGCAGGGACGACTGGAAGCCCTGCTCAACTTCCAGACGGTGGTGAGCGACCTCACGGCCATGCCGCTGGCCAACTGTTCGCTGCTGGACGAAGCGACAGCTGCCGCTGAAGCCGCCACCATGATGTACGGACTCCGCAGCCGTGCACAGCAGAAGGCCGGGGCGAACGTCCTCTTTGTGGACGAAGAAATCTTCCCGCAGAACCTGGCCGTGCTCCGCACCCGTACCGTTCCCCAGGGCATCGTTATCCGTACGGGCAGCTACCGCGATCTGGAACTGACCCCCGACATCTTCGGTTGCATCCTCCAGTATCCCAACAACAGCGGCAACATCGAAGACTACCGCGAATTTACCGCCAAAGCCCACGAAGCGGGCACCAAGGTAGCAGTGGATGCCGATATCCTGAGCCTGGCCTTGCTGGTTCCTCCCGGCGAATGGGGAGCTGACATCGTATTCGGCAGCACCCAGCGACTGGGGATTCCGATGTTCTACGGCGGACCGTCAGCTGCCTATTTCGCCACGCTGGAAGAATACAAGCGCAACATGCCGGGCCGCATCATCGGCCTGTCGAAAGACAAGTACGGCCACCTGTGCTACCGCATGGCCCTGCAGACCCGCGAGCAGCACATCAAGCGCGAGAAGGCCACCTCGAACATCTGTACGGCCCAGGCCCTGCTGGCCACCATGGCCGGCTTCTATGCCATCTACCACGGGCCGGAAGGTATCAAGGAGATTGCCAAGCGCATCCATAGCATTGCCACCTGGCTAAACAAGCAACTGACGCACCTCGGCTATACGCAGAAGAACGACCTCTTCTTCGACACGCTCCGCCTGGCCTTGCCCGACCACGTGTCGCCGCAGAAAATCCGTACCATCGCCTTGAGCAAGGAAGTGAACCTGCGCTACTTCGAGAACGGTGAAGTGGGCCTGAGCATCGACGAAGCCACCACCGTGGCCGATGCCAACCGCCTGCTGGCCATCTTTGCCATTGCCGCAGAAGAGCCGGTTCAGGAAACGGCCGACATTCCCGAGACTTCGTCGCTGAACCGCGACCTGCGCCGCCGCACCTCGTTCCTGACCCACGAAGTGTTCAACCGCTACCATACCGAAACGGAGATGATGCGCTACATCAAGCGGCTGGACCGCAAGGACATCTCCCTTACCCACTCCATGATTTCGCTCGGTTCGTGCACCATGAAGCTGAACGCCGCTTCGGAAATGCTGCCGCTCAGCCATCCTGCCTGGATGAACCTTCATCCGCTGGTGCCGGAAGACCAGGCTCAGGGCTACCGCCAGCTCATCGAGAACCTGTCGGAACAGCTGGAGGTCATCACCGGATTCCAGGGAGTCACCCTGCAACCCAATTCGGGAGCTGCCGGCGAATACACGGGGCTGCGCATCATCCGCAGCTACCTGGAAAGCATCGGACAGGGACACCGGAACCTGATCCTGATTCCGGCGTCGGCCCACGGAACAAACCCGGCATCGGCGGTACAGGCCGGCTACCAGACCCTGACCTGTGCCTGCGACGATCGGGGGAACGTGGATGTGGAAGACCTGCGCCAAAAGGCAGAAGCACACAAGGACGAACTGGCGGCCCTGATGATTACCTATCCCTCTACACACGGTATCTTCGAGGCGGACATCGTGGAAATCTGTAACATTATCCACCGCTGCGGGGCACAGGTGTATATGGACGGTGCCAACATGAACGCGCAGGTGGGACTGACCAATCCGGGCACCATCGGGGCCGACGTGTGCCACCTGAACCTGCACAAGACCTTTGCCAGTCCGCATGGCGGCGGCGGTCCGGGTGTCGGTCCGGTGTGCGTGCGCGAACATCTGTTGCCGTTCTTGCCGGGACATTCCCTTTTCGGGAACGACCGGAACGAGGTGGCAGCCGCTCCGTTCGGCAGTGCCGGTATCCTGCCCATTACGTACGCCTATATCTGCATGATGGGCACCGCAGGTCTGGAGCGGGCCACGAAGACGGCCATCCTGAACGCCAACTACCTGGCGGCCCGGCTGAAGGACACGTACGGCATTGTCTACAGTGGGGTGACGGGCTATGTGGGTCATGAGATGATTCTGGAATGCCGTCCCATCCACGAGAGGAGCGGCATCAGCGAGAACGACATCGCCAAGCGGCTGATGGACTATGGCTATCATGCTCCTACCCTCTCCTTCCCCGTTCACGGCACGCTGATGATCGAGCCGACCGAGAGCGAGAGCAAGGCAGAGCTGGACAACTTCGTAGACACCATGCTGGCCATCTGGCAGGAAATCAAGGAGGTGGAGAACGGCGAGGCGTCGAAGGAGGACAACGTACTGGTGAATGCTCCGCATCCGGAATATGAGATAGTGGGCGAATGGCACCATGCCTACAGCCGGGAAAAGGCCGCTTACCCCATCGAGAGTGTCCGCGACAACAAGTTCTGGGTGAACGTGGCGCGCGTGGACAATACGCTGGGCGACCGCAAGCTGCTGCCGACGCGCTACGGCAAGTTTGAGGGGTAAGTATTTTTACCAAATTGTCATTCTGAACGAATGCGAAGAAACTGAATACATCCACTAATGCTTTACAGATTCTTCACTTCGTTCAGAATGACAAACAAAATAACAGTCATTCTGAATTTTGACACACCTTCCTATAGTTTTCGCCATTGGTAGCATGAAAAAACGCCGCAAGAGGAGACTCCCCTGCGACGTTTCCCGCTTTATACACCTTTAAACAAAATGAAATATTCGTTTAGATTATTTCCGGGCCTCAGCAATGTAGCCCAGTGCTTCCTGACACTTGGCCGTCACGTATGCCCAGTCTTCTGCAGCCACCTTGTCCTTGGGGAAGAGCTTTGAGCCCATACCCACGCAGAACACGCCGGCCTTAATCCACTGCGTCAGGTTCTCCTGAGTGGGTTCTACCCCACCGGTCACCATCAGCTTGGACCACGGCATCGGAGCCAGCAGCCCCTTCACCAGTTTCGGGCCGAGCACATCGCCGGGGAAAATCTTGCAAAGGTCGCAGCCCACTTCCTGGGCAGCTCCCACCTCGGACACACTGCCGCAACCCGGCGTGTAAGCCACCAGACGGCGGTTGCAGATTTTGGCAATTTCGGGATTAAAGAGCGGACCCACGATAAAGTTGGCCCCCAGCTGCAGGTAAAGGGCAGCCGTAGCCGGGTCGACGATAGAGCCTACACCCATAGCCATTTCAGGACATTCCTTGGCGGCGAACTTCACCACTTCGGCAAACACTTCGTGGGCGAAATCGCCACGGTTGGTGAACTCGAAGGCGCGGACACCGCCCTCATAACAGGCCTTCACTACTTTCTTGGCCACTTCTGCATCCTTGTGATAGAACACAGGCACCATGCCGGTCGAACCGATTTTGTTCAACACGGCTATCTTATCAAATTTTGCCACTTGTATTAAGTACTAATGATTATACATCCTTTGAATTAACGCTGAACACGTCCGCTGGCATCGCCACCGGCCAATGCTTCCACTTCTTCGGCCGAAACGAGGTTGAAGTCGCCGTTGATGGTGTGCTTGAGTGCCGAAGCAGCCACGGCAAATTCGAGCGCAGCTCCCTGGTTGGGCTTCGTGAGCAGGCCATGGATGATACCACCCGAGAACGAGTCGCCGCCACCTACGCGGTCGATGATGGGGTTGATGTCGTAGCGCTTGGAAGTATAGAACTCTTCGCCGTTGTAAATCATGGCCTTCCAGCCGTTGTGGGTAGCCGAGAAGGATTCGCGCAGCGTAGAGATGACATACTTGAAGCCGAATTCCTTGGCCATGGCGGTAAAGATGCCCTTGTAGCCTTCGGCATCTGTCTTTCCGCCTTCCACGTCTGCATCGGGCTTGAAGCCAAGGCAGAGTTCGGCATCCTCTTCGTTGCCGATGCAGACATCTACATACTGCATCAGCGGACGCATGATAGACTGGGCCTTCTCCTTGGTCCACAGCTTCTTGCGGAAGTTCAGGTCGACAGAGACAGTGACGCCGTGACGCTTTGCGGCCTCACACGCCAGGCGGGTCAGTTCGGCTGCCTTGTCGGAAATGGCAGGAGTAATGCCCGACCAGTGGAACCAGTCGGCCCCTTCCATCACAGCATCAAAATCGAAGTTGCTCGGGTCGGCTTCGGCAATCGAAGAATGAGCGCGGTCGTAGATGACCTTGCTGGGACGCATGGAAGCGCCGGTCTCCAGGTAATAAATGCCCACACGGTCTCCCCCGCGGGCAATGAAGTCGGTCTTCACACCATACTTGCGCAGGGCGTTCACGGCCGACTGGCCGATTTCGTGTTTCGGCAATTTCGTGACAAAGTAGGCATCGTGGCCATAGTTGGCACAGCTGACTGCCACATTGGCTTCGCCGCCGCCATATACCACATCAAAACTATCGGATTGTACAAAACGGGTGTTTCCCGGAGTCGACAACCGCAACATGATCTCGCCTAAAGTTACAATTTTTCCCATCGTAGAGTATTTTTATTGATAAATATGTTGTTATGTTCTCGCCAAAAGCCCCATTTCCGGCTCTACTTTTCAGCTAACAGCAGAAATAAATGCTTTGTGCACGCACACAAAGGTACGATTTATTTTTTATATACCAAAAAAAGTTATATATTTGTGACGATTTTTTTCTAACCTAAATATTGGATAACCTCTTTATATATAAATAAGGTAGAGACATGAAACAGAACGAGAGAATACGCATCAAGGACATTGCCCTGCAGGCCGGAGTGTCGGTGGGCACTGTCGACAGAGTGCTACACGATCGGTCGGGCGTATCGGAAGCCAGCCGCAAGAAGGTGGAAGCCATCCTGCAGCAACTCGACTACCAGCCCAACATGTATGCCAGTGCATTAGCTTCGAACAAGAAGTACAATTTTGTGTGCCTGATTCCCCAGCATCAGGAAAGCGAGTATTGGGACGATGTGGAAGCCGGATTCAGGAACTGTATCCGCGAATATTCCGACTTCAACATTTCCATCGCCATCGAATACTACGACCAGTACGAATTCGGCTCTTTCACCCGGGCAGGGCTGCACCTGCTGCAGTCGCCGCCCGACGGGATGGTCATTGCGCCTGCCGAAAAGAGCGAGACCGAACTTGTGACGGCCGAGCTGCACCGGCTGAATGTGCCTTTCGTGTTCATCGACTCGAACATTCCCGAACTGTGTCCTCTCACGTTCTACGGGCAGCATGCCAGCCAAAGTGGCTACTTTGCCGCCAGGATGATGAAGCTCATGACGGGCGAATGCAACGAGATTGTCCTCTTCCGGCAACTCTACGAGAGCCGGCTCGGCTCGAACCAGCAGCTGCACCGGGAGGAAGGATTCCAGGCTTATCTGGCCCAGCACAGCTACCGGCTCAGGACCTGGGAGATGAACCTGGACCCGAAGGACCCCTCGCGCAACGAAGCCGCCCTCGACGAGTTCTTCAACCGGCATCCCGACGTCTGCCACGGCATCACGTTCAACTCGAAGGCGTATATCGTGGGCGAGTACATGATGAAACGCAGACGCACGGGCTTCCACCTGATGGGCTACGACCTGCTGAAACGCAACGTAGACTGCCTGCGGAAGGGCTACATCGACTTCATCATCGCGCAACAGCCCACCCTGCAGGGATTCAGCTGCGTGGAGAGCCTGTGTAACCACCTCATCCTGCGCAAGCCCATCTGCGAGTGCAACTACATGCCCATCCACCTGCTGAGCGTGGAGAACATTGAATTCTACCTGAGTGAACACAAGAAACAGTATTCACAATTTTAGAATATAAAGAAGGAACTGACAATGGAAAAAACTTACCTGAAAATCAATCCTGCCGACAATGTGGCAGTGGCGATTGCCCCGCTGAAATGCGGCGAAACCATCGAAGTGGACGGACAATGCATCGTCTTGAAAACGGATGTGCCTGCCGGACACAAGGTCACGCTGAAGGACCTGGCCGAGGGCGAAGACATCATCAAGTATGGCTACCCCATCGGACATGCCATCCGGCCGGTCCCCCAGGGTGTCTGGATCTGCGAAAAGGAAATCAAGACCAACCTGGCCGGACTGCTGGAATATACCTACCAGCCGGTTGAGGTGGAACTGGACATCGCTCAGGAGGGCCGCACCTTCAAGGGCTACCGGCGGAAGAACGGCAGCGTGGGGGTGCGCAACGAGCTGTGGATCATCCCCACCGTGGGCTGCGTGAACGGCATCGTGAACCAGCTGGCCGAGGCCTTGCGCCAGGAGACGAAGGGCGAAGGCGTGGATGCCATCGTGGCCTTCCCCCACAACTACGGCTGCTCGCAGCTGGGCGACGACCATGAGAACACGAAGAAGATTCTGCGCGACATGGTGCTCCATCCCAATGCCGGCGGTGTGCTGGTGGTGGGACTGGGCTGCGAAAACAACCAGCCGGACGTCTTCCGCGAGTTCGTGGGCCCTTACGACGAAGAGCGCATCCGCTTCATGGTGGCCCAGAAGGTGGACGATGAGTTCGAGGAAGGCATGGCCATCCTGCGCGAACTCTACGCCCGATGCAAGACCGACGTGCGCACGGACATCCCGCTGTCGGAACTGCGGGTTGGCCTGAAATGCGGCGGCTCGGACGGCTTCTCGGGCATCACGGCCAACCCCCTGCTGGGCATGTTCTCAGACTATCTAGTGGCCCAGGGAGGCACGTCGGTGCTGACCGAAGTGCCGGAAATGTTCGGAGCCGAAACCATCCTGATGAACCGCTGCAAGACTCCCGAACTGTTCGAGCAGACGGTGCACCTGATCAACGACTTCAAGGAGTACTTCCTCTCACACGGCGAACCGGTGGGCGAAAACCCCTCGCCGGGCAACAAGGCAGGCGGCATCTCCACCCTGGAAGAGAAGGCACTGGGCTGCACGCAGAAATGCGGAAAGAGCTATGTGCAGGGTGTCATGCCCTACGGCGAACGCCTGCAGACCAAAGGACTGAACCTGCTCTCGGCACCGGGAAACGACCTGGTGGCCGCCACTGCCCTGGCTTCTTGCGGCTGCCACCTGATATTGTTCACCACCGGACGCGGCACCCCCTTCGGCACGTACGTACCGACCATGAAGGTATCTACCAACTCCCGTCTGGCAGCCCACAAGCCCGGATGGATTGACTTCAATGCGGGCGTCATCGTGGAAGACGAGCCGATGGACCAGACCTGCCGGCGGTTTATCGACTACGTCATCCGTGTCGCCAGTGGCGAACCCGTCAACAACGAAAAGAAAGGCTACCGCGAAATCGCCATCTTCAAGACGGGCGTGACACTGTAAGACAGCCTCAACCAACCAACGAAACGAACACAGAGCTACGGAAAAAGCCCTTCTCCCCCAGCGGCGAGAAGGGCATGCCGTACCGCCGTGTTTTCCATTAATCTTTTTGTACACTCATGAAACTGACTCCCATTACCAAGCGGCCCAGCCTCTGGGCCTTGTCGCCCCTGGTGGTATTCCTCTGCCTTTACTTGGTCACCTCCCTCATTGTGGGCGATTTCTACAAGGTACCCATCACCATCGCCTTCCTGGTGGCATCCATTTATGCGGTTGCCATCACCCGCGGACTGAGCCTGAACGACCGCATCCTGCAATACTCGGCAGGAGCCGCCAACAAGAACATCCTGCTCATGATCTGGATTTTCATCCTGGCAGGCGCTTTCGCCCAGTCGGCCAAAAGCATCGGGGCCATTGATGCCACGGTCAACCTCACCCTCTGTCTGCTGCCCGGACAATTACTGCTGGGGGGGATCTTCCTGGCTGCCTGCTTCGTGTCGCTGTCCATCGGCACATCGGTCGGCACCATCGTTGCCCTGGTTCCCGTAGCGGCCGGAATTGCCGACCGAACCGGCATGGAGGCCAGTTTCATGACAGCACTGGTCATCGGCGGCGCTTTTTTCGGCGACAACCTGTCGTTCATCTCCGACACCACCATTGCCGCCACCCGCACACAGGGGTGTGCCATGCGCGACAAGTTCAGGGTCAACTTCCTGATTGTCCTGCCCGCCGCCCTGTTGGTGCTGAGCTACTATACGGTGCAAGGATGGAACATGCAGGTGTATGACGATCCGACCCCCATCGAATGGGTGAAAGTGATTCCCTATATCATCGTGCTGGGCACAGCCTTTGCCGGCATGAACGTCACGCTGGTGCTGCTGCTGGGTATGCTGTCGACCGGCTGCATCGGACTGGCAGAAGGTTATTTTGACGTATTCGGATGGTTCAACGCCCTGTCGGAGGGGATGCTGGGCATGGGCGAACTGATCATTGTGACACTGATGGCCGGAGGAATGCTGGAACTGATACGTTTCAACGGTGGGGTGGACTACATTCTCCATGCCCTGACCCGCCAGGTCAACAGCAAGCAGGGAGCCGAACTGAGTATAGCTGCCCTGGTCGGCCTGGCGAACCTGTGTACCGCCAACAACACCATTGCCATCATCACCGTCGGACCGCTGGCCAGCGACATCGCCGAACGGTTCAAGGTGGACAAGCGGAAGTGTGCCAGTCTGCTCGACACGTTCTCCTGCATCGTGCAAGGCATCATTCCGTATGGTGCCCAGATGCTCATCGCAGCAGAACTGTCCCAGCTTTCTCCCATCGCCATTATCCGCCATCTCTACTATCCAATCTCCCTGGCACTGTTCGCCCTGGGGAGTATCTTGATTCGTTATCCACGGAAATATTCATAAATAACGAATGTCGGCAAAAGAAAGATAGAATTTTGCCTTGAAAGTTGGATAAATCCAAAAAATGTTGTACCTTTGCACCGCAATTAAGGCTGGTTCCGTAGCTCAGCTGGATAGAGCAACGCCCTTCTAAGGCGTGGGTCTTGCGTTCGAATCGCAACGGAATCACCAGTACACAAGGCTGGTTCGGTAGCTCAACTGGATAGAGCATCGCCCTTCTAAGGCGACGGTTCTGCGTTCGAGTCGCAGCCGAATCACCAAAAACGAGGAATTTTGCTGACAGAATGTCAAAAGGCGGAATTCCTCGTTTTTTATATACCTATTTTCATTCTGAGTGCAAGCGAAGTATCTGAAAACATCCACTAACGCTTTACAGATTCTTCGCTTGCACATGAAAACACAGAGAAGGATTCCGTCTGTTTCAGCACTTCCCTGCAAGGAACAGACCGTCAATTAAAGAAGACATCATCCAAACGGCTGGCGTTCTGTTCCTCCATCTCCGTCAGCTTGTCC
This sequence comes from Phocaeicola plebeius, assembly GCA_004558305.1. Classification (GTDB taxonomy): domain Bacteria; phylum Bacteroidota; class Bacteroidia; order Bacteroidales; family Bacteroidaceae; genus Phocaeicola; species Phocaeicola plebeius_B. The sequence continues at coordinate 35,812 of SFDG01000002.1, read as the reverse complement.
TTGCACGGATCGAAATCCTCCGGTACATCGAAACACTCGTCCTGCGTATAGCCCAGCGTCTTGTCTGCATACACCTTCTGCATATATAATCCCCAGATCGGCAATGCCATGGAAGCTCCCTGACCGTCGGCCATGCGGTCGAAGTGAATGTCGCGTTCTTCGCCGCCGACCCAGCAACCCGACACCAGCGAAGGAGTAAAGCCCATGAACCAACCGTCCGAGTTGCGGTTGGTCGTACCCGTCTTGCCTCCCATGTCGGCCGTGATGTGATACAGACGACGGATGCGTCCGCCCGTTCCTTCGTTGATGACCGCCCGCAGCATGACCAGCATCTTGTAAGCACTGGATTCACTGATGACTTCATCCACCTGCGGGGTGAACGTACCCACCACATTACCTTCATTATCTTCGATACGGGTAACGAACAACGGAGCCGTACGGATACCACGGTTGGCAAAGGCCGTATAAGCACTCACCATCTCGCCCACGGAAATCTCACAAGGACCCAGGCAAAGCGAAATGGTAGGCTGTATATCCTTGTTCAGAATTCCGAATGCATGAATCAGCCGCACCAGGGAGTAAGGGCTGAGCTTGCTCATCAGGTAAGCTGAAATCCAGTTGTTTGAGTTGGCCAGTCCCCACTTCAGCGTCACCACCTCCCCATAATGCGCCTTCGACGAGTTGTTGGGCGACCAGGCACGGCCGTTCTCATCGAACAGGGTCAGCTCGACATTGCGCACAGGGTCACACGGGGAGAACCCGTTCTCCATAGCCAGCGAATACAGGTAGGGCTTGATGGTAGACCCTACCTGACGTCGGCCCTTCATGGCCATGTCGTACTGGAAATAATTGTAGTTGGGACCGCCCACATACGCCTTCACATACCCGGTGACAGGATCCATCGACATGAAGCCCGTGCGCAGGAAGTGCTTATAGTACTTGATACTGTCCATCGGCGACATGATGGTATCCTTGTCTCCACTATAAGAGAACACGGTCATAGGAATCTTCGTATCGAACGCCTTTCGGATTTCCGTTTCCGAACAGCCACTGGCCTTCATCGCCCGGTAGCGGTCGGTCTGTTTCATGGATCGGTTCAGAATCTGGTCCACCTCCTCCTGCGTCAGCACATTCGTGTACGGAGCCGTCTTGCGTCCCTGCTTCTCCTTGAAGAACCGCGGCTGCAGATAGCCGGCCACGTGTTCAGCCACCGCTTCTTCGGCATACTGCTGCATACGGGAGTTGAGAGTAGTATGGATTTTCAGACCGTCGGTATAGATATTGTATGTCGTGCCATCTTTCTTCTTGTTCTTGTGGCACCAGCCGAACAGAGGATTGTTTTTCCAGTTGATGGAATCCTCGTAATACTGCTGCATCTGCCATCCGCGGTAATTGCTGCGTTGCGGCTCCTTGGCCGTCATGAACCAGCGAAGATACTCACGGAAATACGTGGCCAGTCCGTCCTTGTGGTCGACCGGCTGGAACTTCAGCGTCAGCGGAAGCGCCTGCAGCGAGTCGCACGCGGCATCCGTCAGGTATCCTGCCTTCCGCATCTGGTCGAGCACCGTGTTGCGCCGCCCCCGGCAACGCTCGTTGAAGCGACGCGGATTGAAGAACGACGGATTCTTGCACATACCGACCAGCGTGGCAGCCTCCTCGATGCTCAGATCCTGCGGATTCTTGGCGAAATAGGTCTTTGCTGCCGTCTGGATACCCACGGCGTTGTTCAGGAAGTCGAACTTGTTAAGGTACATGGTCAGGATTTCCTCCTTGGTATAATAGCGTTCGAGCTTCACCGCAATGACCCACTCGATGGGCTTCTGCAAGGCACGCTCCATCATGTTGTCGGCCGTGGGCGAATAGAACTGCTTGGCCAACTGCTGGGTAATGGTACTTCCTCCGCCCGCGTTCTTCTGCATCAACACGCCGCGCTTGATGAGCGCACGGAAAAACGCCCTCATATCGATGCCCGAATGCTCACTGAAGCGGACATCCTCGGTGGCAATGAGGGCATTGACCAAATGGGGCGAAAGGTCCTGATAGCCCACGAACACACGGTTTTCCTTGCTGAGCGACCAAGTGCCCAGCAGCTGGCCGTCATCGGAGATGATTTGCGTGGCAAACTTCAAGTTCGGATTCTCCAGTTCCTCTACCGGCGGCACGTAGCCGATACGTCCCTGGGCAATGGCCGTGAAGACAGCCGCCACTGCGCCGACAGCCAGCACCAGCACCACCCACAGACAAACAATCAGTTTCTTTCTCATATATATCAATAATGTTGTTTCTGCCGGAAGGCAATGTGCCTCCCTTCTCTATCAGGTCGCAAAATTAGGGAAAAACTTTGAATTCTCCATCTATCTGGAAAAACTTCGTTGAAATATTCCTTAAAAGCGTAGGCCATTCCGTTTTTTTTAAATACCTTTGAACTCTGATAGAGAATCTATCCCTGAATTGAGAAGCAACTTATCAACCAAGAATATGGAAAATAGAAGTTTAGTAACGATTGCGAACCATTCCAAGGAACGGATTATGTATCTGCTGGAAATGGCACAAGAATTTGAAAAGAAGCCCAACCGGCACCTGCTGGACGGGAAGGTGGTAGCCACCCTTTTCTTTGAGCCCTCGACCCGTACACGGCTGAGCTTTGAGACAGCGGCCAACCGCCTGGGAGCAAGGGTCATCGGATTTACCGACCCTAAGGTGACCAGCTCGTCAAAGGGAGAAACGCTGAAAGATACCATCCTCATGGTGAGCAACTATGCAGACATCATCGTGATGCGACACTTTCTGGAAGGAGCGGCCCGCTATGCCAGCGAAGTGGCTCCCGTACCCATCGTGAACGCCGGAGACGGAGCCAACCAGCACCCGTCGCAAACCATGCTCGACTTGTATTCCATCTATAAGACCCAAGGAACACTGGAAAACCTGAACATCTACCTGGTGGGCGACCTGAAATACGGGCGCACCGTCCATTCGCTGCTCATGGCCATGCGCCACTTCAACCCTACTTTTCACTTCATCGCCCCCGAGGAACTGAAGATGCCGGAAGAATACAAGCTGTACTGCAAGGAGCACAGCATCCGTTTCTACGAGCACACGGAGTTCAACGAAGATGTGATTGCCGATGCAGACATCCTCTACATGACACGCGTGCAGCGCGAACGCTTCACCGACCTCATGGAGTACGAGCGAGTGAAAGACGTCTACATCCTCCACAACAAGATGCTGGAGAAGACCCGTCCGAACCTGCGCATCCTGCACCCGCTGCCCCGCGTGAACGAGATCGCCTACGACGTGGACGAGAACGAAAAAGCCTACTACTTCCGCCAGGCACAGAACGGGCTGTATGCCCGCGAAGCCATTCTCTGCGATGTGCTGGGAATCACGCTGGACGAAGTGAAGGCGGATACGGAGAATCATTAATAACCGGACTTTAATCATTGAACCAACATGACAACGAAGAAAGAACTCCAGGTGGCCGCCCTGCAGAACGGGACGGTAATCGACCATATCCCCTCCGACAAGCTCTTCACGGTGGTGTCCTTGCTCGACCTGCAGCACATGGACACGAACATCACCATCGGCAACAATTTCGAGAGCAAGAAACTGGGACGCAAAGGCATCATCAAGATTGCCGACCGCTTCTTCAGCGAAGGGGAAATCAGCCGCCTCTCGGTGGTGGCTCCCAACATCAAGTTGAACATCATCCGCAACTACGAGGTGGTGGAAAAGAAATACGTGGTAATGCCCGACCAGCTGAAAGGCATCGTGAAGTGCAACAACCCCAAGTGCATTACCAACAACGAACCGATGCAGACGTATTTCCATGTCATCGACAAGGAGCACGGACTGCTGAAATGCCACTACTGCGAGAAGGAGCAGAGCGTGGAAAACATCAAGCTGCTCTGACCGCATGAAACAGGACTGGAAGCCGGGAACGATGATCTATCCCGTGCCGGCCGCCCTGGTGAGCTGCGGCAGCACGGAGGAGGAATACAACCTCATCACGGTGGCATGGGTGGGCACCGTCTGTACCAACCCGCCCATGTGTTCCATATCCGTCCGGCCCGAGCGCCACTCCTACGCACTTCTGAAGAAGAACATGGAGTTTGTCATTAACCTGACCACCAAGGAGATGGCCCGTTCCACCGACTGGTGTGGCGTCCGTTCGGGAAGGGATTACAACAAGTTCCGCGAAACCGGACTGACACCGGGCAAGGCGACATGCGTCAGCGCGCCCATCGTCGAGGAATCGCCCCTGTGCATCGAATGCCGCGTGAAGGACATCCTTGCCCTTGGGTCGCACCACCTGTTCATCGCCGATGTGGTGAACGTGAAGGCGGACGAACGGTACTTGAACACGGAGACCGGCAAGTTCGAGCTGGCGAAGGCCAACCTGCTGGCATACGTCCACGGGGGCTACTACGAACTGGGAGAGAAAGTGGGCAAGTTCGGATGGTCGGTAGAGAAGAAGAAATGAACCAACGATAACGGATGCGGAACATGAACAAGGTCGTGTATTTACTGGTGGCCGCCGGTGGTGTCCTCTTCTGCCAGAAGGGAGCCGCCCAGACAGAGGTGTCCTACTACCCGAAAACTACCGGACCGAGAGTCAATGCGGGGATCAAGGCCGGGTTCAACTCGACCATGTTCATCATCCACGAGCTGAAGGTAGGAGGGCAGAAGGTGGAACACCTGCAGAACAACTACAAGGTGGGATATTTCGGCACATTCTTCCTCCGCTTCAACCTGAGGAACCATCATTTCCTGCAGACGGAAGCCACGTATGCCGTGTCGAAGGGAAGCATCGCCGCCACCGACAGGGGCGAGAACGAGGGACTGCTGAAATCGGACATGCTGGTCAAAAGCCAGATTCACACCGTCGCCCTTCCCCTGCTCTATGGCTACAAGTTCGTCGATGCTCCGCCCTACCAGATGTCGTTCTTCATAGGACCACAGGTCACCTACATCTGGCAGAAGCACACCAGCACCACCTACACGGGATTCTACCAACAGGACATCCACGAACGCCTCCATCCGTTCTCGTGCAGCCTGACGGGTGGACTGGCCGTGAGCATCACCAACATCTTCTTTGACTTCCGCTACGAAACGGGGCTGCACAACCTGACCCGTTCGGTCGGCTTCGACCGCGCGGCTACTGAAGCCCCTGACAACCTGAAGGACATCCGCATCCGGCGACAGAGGAACGTGCTGAGCTTCTCCCTGGGCGTGATATTCTGACAGACAGATTACAAACCATTAACAAACAAATAGCAATGAAAAAAGACAACGCAATTTTCGACATCATCGAAAGAGAGCACCAGCGTCAGCTGAAGGGCATCGAACTGATTGCCTCCGAGAACTTTGTCAGTGACGAAGTCATGCAGGCTATGGGTTCCTGCCTGACCAACAAGTACGCAGAAGGCTATCCGGGCAAACGCTACTACGGAGGCTGCGAAGTGGTGGACGAGAGCGAACGCATCGCCATCGACCGTCTGAAGCAGATCTTCGGTGCCGAATGGGCCAATGTACAGCCACACTCGGGCGCACAGGCCAACGCTGCCGTTTTCCTGGCCGTACTGAATCCCGGCGACAAGTTCATGGGACTGAACCTGGCCCACGGCGGCCATCTGTCGCACGGATCATTGGTCAACACATCGGGCATCATCTATACGCCCTGCGAGTACAACCTGAACAAGGAAACCGGACGGGTGGACTACGACCAGATGGAAGAAGTAGCCCTTCGCGAACATCCGAAACTGATTATCGGCGGCGGCTCGGCCTACTCCCGCGAATGGGACTACCGGCGTATGCGCGAAATCGCCGACAAGGTAGGCGCACTGCTGATGATTGACATGGCCCACCCCGCCGGACTGATTGCTGCCGGCGTACTGGACAACCCCGTGAAGTATGCTCACATCGTCACCTCCACGACCCACAAGACCCTGCGCGGACCTCGCGGAGGCGTCATCATGATGGGTAAGGACTTCCCCAACCCGTGGGGCAAGAAGACTCCGAAGGGTGAAATCAAAATGATGTCGCAACTGCTTGACTCTGCCGTCTTCCCCGGCATCCAGGGCGGACCGCTGGAACATGTCATCGCCGCCAAGGCTGTAGCCTTCGGTGAAATTCTCCAGCCTGAATGGAAAGAATATGCCGTACAGGTGCAGAAGAATGCACGGGCACTGGCCAAGGCACTTATGGACCGCGGCTTCACCATCGTTTCGGGCGGTACGGATAACCACTCCATGCTGGTCGACCTGCGCAGCAAGTACCCCGACCTCACTGGAAAAGTGGCCGAAAAGGCACTGGTATCGGCCGACATCACCGTGAACAAGAACATGGTGCCGTTCGACACACGCTCTGCCTTCCAGACCTCGGGCATCCGTCTGGGCACACCGGCCATTACGACCCGTGGCGCAAAGGAAGCCTTCATGGAAGAAATCGCGGAGATGATTGAAACGGTACTTTCCAATGTCGACAACGAAGCCGTCATTGCCAGTGTCCGCCAGCGGGTGAACGAAACCATGAAGCAATATCCGCTGTTCGCTTATTGAGAAGGCTATTCAATGCATTGATAATAAACACTATTCAAACTGACAAAAGACTTAACGTATGAAAAAGACCAGTTACATGGCTATCCTGCTGAGCGGATGCTTGGTGGTTAGCAGTTGCGGAAGCATGAACAATACCGCCAAAGGCGGTCTGATTGGAGGCGGCAGCGGTGCAGCTCTCGGAGCCATCATCGGCGGGATTGCCGGACACGGCAAGGGAGCAGCCATCGGCGCTGCCGTAGGTGCCGCTGTCGGTACAGGTGCCGGCGTACTCATCGGCAAGAAGATGGACAAGGCCGCCGAGCAGGCAGCCGCCATCGAAGGTGCACAGGTGGAACAGGTGGTCGACAACAACGGCCTACAGGCCGTCAAAGTGACCTTCGACTCGGGCATCCTGTACAATACGGGAAGTGCCGAACTGAGCAGTGGTGCCAAGGCCTCGCTGAGCAAGTTCGCCAACAACGTACTGAAGCAGAACGCAGACATGGATGTGGACATCTACGGCTACACCGACAACCAAGGCTGGCGCAACAGCACGGTTGCCGAGAGCCAAAAGAAGAACCTCAACCTGTCGCAGGAACGCGCACAGAGCGTATCGTCCTACCTGATGCAGTGCGGAGCCGCCGGCAACCAGATCAAGACGGTGCAGGGTATGGGCGAAGCCAATCCCGTGGCCGACAACTCCACCGAGGCAGGCCGTAAGGAGAACCGTCGTGTAGAAGTCTACATGTACGCCAGCCAGGCCATGATCCAGCAGGCGGAAACAGGAACGCTCCAGTAAGCGGACATACCGCAATAAAGGCACAAAGCCGCAAAGGTCGTAAAGGCAGGGGATTTCCCCCTCCGACTACACCTTTTGCAGCTTTGTGCCTTTTACTGCGCTGTCCTGTTGTTCTCCGTCAGTTAATCAGATGGTGTTCGTTCCCGCTCTCGTCACCTTTCAGGATGGGCAGGGTGACATGATACTTCACGGCCAGTATGCGCGTCAGGAAGACAGTCGTTCCCCCGATGATCTGAGACAGATAGTTCTCCATCCCCGACTTCAGGCACATCCAGTAGACCAGTCCGCCGACCACGCAGGCCATGGCATAGATTTCCTTGCGGAAAATCAGCGGGATTTCGTTGATAAAGACATCGCGAAGCACACCGCCTGCGGCACCCGTAATGCTGCCCATAATGATTGACACCCAGAACGGATAGCCCAGGGCCATGCTCTTGTCGAACCCTACAACCGTGAACAGGGCCAGTCCGATGCTGTCGAACAGGAAGAACGTATTGTTCAGGTGAATCAGGTACTTGCCGAAAATGATGACAAACAGCAGGGAGAAACCCGTACACAACAGGTAGAAAGAGTCGGTCATCCACACCGGGGGCACATCCAGCAGCACGTCGCGGATGGTACCTCCCCCAATGGCAGTGGCCAGTCCCACAATGTAAGCGCCGAACCAGTCGAACCGCTTGGCCGAAGCCAGGCGGATACCACTGATGGCAAACGCAAAAGTTCCGATGAAGTCCAAAATCTGGACAAACGAAGGCATTTCCATAATTGATCAGTATGCAAGTTGATTGGTTAAAGTTAGCATTCCCTCTACATTTTTTCTCACCACTTGTAAGTCAGTCCCAGACTCAGCTGTTCCTGTAGCTGGAAATAGCTATCGTCCGGATTGCGGTTCACACTGTCGTCGAAGCGAGTATGGACGAACAGCGTAGTCGAGAAGTACTTGTTGAACGAAAACGTGAACGTGTTTTCCCATTCCGACAGCACCTTCTTGTAGTCCGTGTTATACGAGAAACGCGACTCCCACATCAGGTTCGATTCCATCTTCCATTTCAGGGTCGACTCGATACGCGAACCGATCTGGTTCTTCACCTTCTTTCCTGCCTCAATGTTGAACTTGGTAGGGTCCACCTTGTTACTGGCCACACTGTAGCGGGTGTAGTTGAGCGGGTTCATCAGCACGGAGAGGTTACACACCGCATTCTTCACATACTTGAAGTCCATACCGATACCGAGGTTCAGTTCGGCCGGTGAGAAAAAGGTAGAGATCAGGTCGTCCGAATTCGTGACATAACTGGGGAACAGCTGCGTCTTGAACTCTCCCGACAGCGTATAGTACCAGTTCTTGAACGCCTTGATACCCAACTTCGAGCTGATACGGAGCAGGTCGTTGTTGGCTTTGTAGTGATGGACGGTGTCCGAAGGCGTGGTGATGAATCCCAACCTCCACTCAATCTTGTTCTCGAACTGCACGTTCTGCTTGTCATCGTAGTTGAACTGCCATTCCATCTGGGCAAAGAGCGACTTTGTGCTTTCACCGCCCTTGTACCAGTTGCCCGAAATGTGGTTCTGCGAAAAGCGAAGCTCCGCCTTTCCCCCCATGGTCCAGAAGTTCGGCTTCATCACCAGCAGATCCTTGTCCCCCTCCAGTCCGGCCGGCGAAGCGGTCACATGAGCCAGTGCCATCATCTTCTCCGTCCGGTGTTCCTTCACCACGTAGCGGTCTGCCAGCGGTTCCAGTCCCCTCATCTGCAGCTCGTTCTTCTTCACCAGTCGCGGATAGTCCACATAGAAGCTCAGCAGCTGGCGGTTGATGGAGCGGTCAATGGCCTTCGAGTGCTCCAGGTCGGGTACCTGGAAGACCATCTTGCGCAGTGTATCCTCCTTGAGGAACGGGATGCACGGCTCCCACTCACTGATGCTGATGGCTTGTTCGATAGCCGCCGGATAATAGGTGGCCGGCATCGACAACTTGTAGTAGTCGGGATTCGGGCGTACCCCTGCAGGTGCAGGGAGGTAGATATCGTCCCACCGCTGCAGGCGAGCGTCATACCAGCTCCTGAACGCCTCCATACGGGCCAGGAAGACATCGACCGCCGTAACAGCGGGTTGTTCCTCAACCAAAGAGTCCGGCTGAGCCGCCGGCTGCACTGTTTGTGGAGCGGGAACCGTATCGCGCAGCAATTCTTCGATGATGCTGACTCCGTCAATGGTCGTCAGCGTATCGAGGGAAACCACCCGGTAGTCTTCCGAAGTGGTCTGAGAATGATTCGTTTGGTGTGAAGTACCTTGTAAGACTTGAGCCTGTGCCCCATTCACTGCAAAGAGAAAGAGCAGTACAATAATCGTTAATCTTTCCATTTCAATTCATGTGTTATCTTCATTTCGACTGCAAAAATACGATATTTTTCGGTTTCGGCGATACTATTTCGCCTTTTTTGATTACATTTGCGGCTTAAAAGGAAATTAAGGTATCAAGATTGATTGAACATTATTAAACTATACTTATTGTGGCAGAAACAAAGTACATTTTCGTAACAGGTGGTGTGGCCTCTTCACTCGGAAAAGGCATCATCTCATCATCTATCGGTAAGTTGCTGCAAGCCAGAGGCTACAGCGTGACCATACAGAAGTTTGACCCGTACATCAACATCGACCCGGGAACCCTGAATCCCTACGAACACGGAGAGTGCTACGTCACCGTTGACGGCCATGAAGCCGACCTCGACCTGGGACACTACGAGCGATTCCTCGGCATCCAGACTACCAAGGCGAACAATATCACCACAGGACGCATTTACAAAAGTGTCATCGACAAGGAACGTCGGGGCGACTACCTTGGCAAGACCATCCAGATCATCCCCCATATCACCGACGAGATTAAGCGCAATGTCAAGCTGTTAGGCAACAAGTACAAATACGACTTCGTCATCACTGAAATCGGAGGTACCGTGGGCGACATCGAGTCACTGCCTTACCTGGAAAGCATCCGCCAGCTGAAATGGGAGCTGGGAACGAACGCCTTGTGCGTCCACCTCACCTACGTGCCCTATCTGGCCGCTGCCGGCGAGCTGAAGACCAAACCCACCCAACACTCTGTCAAGGAACTGCAGTCAGTGGGTATCCAGCCGGATATTCTGGTACTGCGCACTGAGCACGACCTGAGCCAGGGCCTGCGCAAAAAGGTGGCCTTGTTCTGCAATGTCGACGAGAGTGCCGTCATCCAGTCGAAGGATATGCCAACGATCTACGAAGTGCCCCTGCGGATGCAGGAACAGCATCTCGATGCCACCATTCTCCGCAAGATGGGCCTGCCCGTCGGAGAGACACCCGCACTGGGTCCCTGGAGGGACTTTCTGGACCGTCGTCATCGCGCCACCGAGACAGTACGCATCGGCCTCGTGGGCAAGTACGACCTTCAGGATGCCTACAAGTCCATCCTCGAAGCCCTGTCGCAGGCTGCCACGTACAACGACCGAAAGGCGGACATCCACTTCATCAACAGCGAGAAACTCACGGATCAGAATGTCGAGGAGCAGCTGTCGTCCATGGACGGAGTGATTATCTGTCCGGGCTTCGGGCAGCGGGGCATCGAAGGAAAATTCGTAGCCTTGAAATACTGCCGCACCCACAACGTTCCTACCTTCGGCATCTGCCTCGGAATGCAATGTATGGCCATTGAGTTTGCCCGCAACGTACTGGGCTACGCAGATGCCAACAGCCGCGAAATGGACGAGAAGACTCCCCACAATGTCATCGACATCATGGAAGAACAGAAGTCCGTCACCCACATGGGAGGAACCATGCGTCTGGGAGCCTATGAATGTGTCCTCACACCCGGTTCAAAAGTCATGGAGGCCTACCAGACCGAGCACATCAAGGAACGCCACCGTCACCGCTACGAGTTCAACAACGACTTCAAGGCTGAATTCGAAAAGGCCGGCATGAACTGTGTGGGACTGAACCCCGAATCAGACTTGGTGGAAATCATTGAAATCCCCACGCTGAAATGGTTCATCGGCACGCAGTTCCACCCTGAATACAGCAGCACGGTGCTGAAGCCCCATCCGCTGTTCCTCTCGTTCATCAGGGCAGCTATCGGCCAATGAAACTTCACCTTTAATTAAAACAGTAAACAGAACAGATAACCAACAAGATTAGCAAAACAAAGAACCATGGATAAAAATACCTTAGTGGGATTCGCCCTGATGGGAGCCGTCATCATCGGCTTCGGCATCTATAACCGTCCGAGCCAGGAAGAGATGGAGCGGGCCCAACATTACCGCGACTCCATACAGGCAGTGGCCGAACAGCAGGAAGAACTGGAAAAGGCCCGCGAGGCACAAGCCGCCCTGCCGGTCATTCCCGACTCCACCTTCAGCTTCTTCCAGGCCTCCACGGGCACCGAACAGACTGTCACTCTCGAAAACGACCTCATCACCCTTACCCTCAGCAACAAGGGAGCACGCATCTGCAAGGCCGTACTGAAGGACTATAACGACCAGCAGCGGCAGCCACTGACCCTCTTCGAGGGAGAGGATGCCAGCCTCAACTTCGGCTTCGAGGGCAAGCACGAGAATATCCTGACCCGACAGCTCTATTTCCAGACGGTACAGGTCACCGACAGCACCGTGACGCTCCGCCTGCCGGCTACGGGAGGCGGCGAACTGGACTTCACTTACCGCCTGCTGCCGAATTCCTACCTCGTCGACCTCACCATACAGGCCAAGGGGATGCAGAACTTCTTCTCCCCCACTGCCAAGCGGCTGAGTATCGACTGGCAACAGCGGGCTCGCCAGATGGAAAAGGGCTACACCTTCGAGCAGCGGTATACCAACCTGACCTACAAGCCTTCGGACGACAGTTTCGACTATCTCAGCGAAACCAAGGACGAGAAGAAAACTGTGGCGGAGGCCCTTCAGTGGATTGCCTTCAAGAACCAGTACTTCTCGTGCGTGTTCCTTGCCGAGCAGAACTTCGAAAACGCCACCCTTGAATCGAAGATGGAATCAAAAGGCAGCGGCTACATGAAACGCTATGCCGCCGACATGACCGCCGCTTTCGACCCCACGGGCGCACAGCCCTCGCACTTCCAGTTCTATCTGGGTCCCAACCACTACAAAACCCTGCAGGCCAGCAACAATCTGAGCTTCAGCGACAAAGACCAAGAACTTGAAGATCTTGTCTACCTCGGATGGCCCATCATCCGCTGGATTAACCGCTGGTTCACCATCAACCTGTTCGACTGGCTCCTCGGCTGGGGACTGAGTATGGGCGTAGTCATCCTGCTCATGACCATCATCGTGAAGATTCTGGTGCTGCCCACTACCTGGAAGTCCTTCCTCTCCTCGGCCAAGATGCGGGCCTTGAAGCCTTACATCGACCAGATTAGTGCCAAGTATCCCGCCAAGGAAGATGCGCTGAAGAAGCAGCAGGAGACGATGGCCCTTTACAGCCAGTACGGAGTCAGTCCCATGGGCGGATGTCTGCCGATGCTCATCCAGACCCCCGTCTTCATGGCCCTGTTCTTCTTTGTGCCGAACGCCATCGAACTGCGCCAGCAGAGCTTCCTTTGGGCAGACGACCTCTCTGCCTATGATGACCTCATCAGCTGGAGCACCAACATCCCCTTGCTGGGAAACCATCTGAGCCTGTTCTGCCTCCTGTTCAGCGCAGCCACCATTATCAACCAGATGATCATGATGAAGCAGCAGAATGCAGCCATGGGCGACAACCAGCAGATGGCTGCCATGAAATGGATGATGTACCTCATGCCCGTCATGTTCTTCTTCATCTTCAACGAGTATGCTTCTGGACTGAGCTACTACTACTTCATCTCCAGCCTTATCAGCATCCTCATCATGTGGGCCATGCGCCGCATGACGGACGAGAAGAAGCTGCTGGCCCAGCTCGAAGCCAACAAGAAGGCACCCTCGCAACAGCGTCAGAGCGGCCTCATGGCCAAACTCGAAGCCTTGCAGAAGGAGCAAGAACGCTTGCAGCAGGAACGCCAGCAACGGGGCAAATAAGAAGGTATGCCGGACCGGCAGCCCCCCAGGCTGTCCGAGAATCGTTTTCCCGCTTTCCTTTTTCCCTGTCATTTCGAACGAAGTGAGAAATCTGTCAGCGCAAAGGGATGTATCCAGATGCTTCACTACGTTCAGTATGACAATTTGACAGGCGGCACAAGGTTCTCGGACAGACTCCCCAATGATTACGATTACCTAAAAACATACCAAACATGAATCATCTTATGTCCATTACAGCCGCCATGATGCTGGCCGCAGCCACAGCCGCCTGCACCGAATCCCCGAAGGAGGGACCCATCATCGGCAAGCAAGAGATTACCGTCAAGGACGGACGACTCACCCCCGAAGCCTTGTGGGCCATGGGACGCATCGGCAGTTCCTGCCCCTCGCCCGACGGCAGCCGCATCGTCTACACAGTTTCGTACTACAGTGTCAAGGAAAACAAGAGCCATCAGGTCATCTACCTGATGAACGCCGACGGCTCGGGTAACACCTTGCTCACTACTACCGCTGCCAGCGAAGGCCAGCCGGCCTGGATCAAGGGAGGCAGTAAAATCGCATTCCTCACCGCAGCGGGTGGAAGCAGCCAGATCTGGGAAATGAATCCTGACGGCACCGGCCGCCGACAGCTTTCCAATTACGAAGGCGACATTGAGGGCTTCAGCTTCTCGCCCGACGAAAGCAAGGTGCTTTTCATTGCCCAAGTGAAGTACGGACAGCGCACCACCGACCTCTACCCTGACCTCGACAAGGCCACCGGTAAAGTAATCGATGACCTCATGTACAAGCATTGGGACGAGTGGGTGGAAACCGTTCCCCATCCTTTCGTAGCCTCCTTCGACGGCAACCAGACCGGTCCGGCCACCGATGTGATAGAAGGCGAACCCTACGAAGCGCCCATGAAGCCCTTCGGCGGCATCGAACAGCTGGCCTGGAGCACTGACTCGAAACAGGTGGCCTATACTTGCCGCAAAAAGACCGGACTGGAATACTCCGTATCCACCGACTCGGACATCTACCTCTACGACACCGAAACGCGCCAGACGCGCAACCTCTGTAAAGAAGATACCGCCGACCCGAACAGTGGCTACGACACCAATCCCCAGTTTTCGCCCGACGGCAGCCGCATTGCCTGGCAGAGCATGGAGCGCGACGGCTATGAGAGCGACCGCAACCGCCTCTGTGTCATGGAACTGGCCACGGGCCGAAAGACCTATGTCACCGAGAGCTTCCAGTCGGGTGTAGACGGCTTCTGCTGGGCCCCCGACAGCAAGACCCTCTATTTCGTCGGCGTATGGCACGGCACCAGCATGGTCTACAGCACCAACCTGGAGGGAGAAGTGAAACAGCTCACCGAGGGACAGTACGACTATGCCTCCGTTGCCATGCTCACAGACAGCCGTCTGCTCACCAAGCGCCACTCCATCAGCGAGGCAGACGAACTGTTCACCGTCGATCTGGCGAAGGAGAACCAGGTGACCCGCATTACAGCGGAGAACGACCACATTTTCAGCCAGCTGAAAATCGGCAAGGTGGAACCGCGCTGGACCAAGACCGTCGACGGCAAGGACCTCCTCTCGTGGGTCATCTATCCGTCCGACTTCGACCCGAACAAGAAATATCCCACCCTGCTGTTCTGTGAAGGTGGTCCGCAAAGCCCCGTCAGCCAGTTCTGGAGCTACCGCTGGAACTTCCAGATTATGGCGGCCAACGACTACATCATCATCGCCCCCAACCGCCGCGGCCTTCCGGGCTTCGGCATGGAATGGCTGGAGGAAATCAGCACCAACTACGGCGGCCACTGCATGGACGACTATCTGAGTGCCATTGACGATATCGCTACCGAGCCGTATGTCGACAAAGACCGGCTGGGCTGCGTAGGTGCCAGCTTCGGAGGTTATTCCGTCTACTGGCTGGCCGGCCACCACAACAAGCGCTTCAAGGCGTTCATCGCCCACGACGGCTTCTTCAACATGGAACAGCAGTATCTGGAAACCGAAGAACTGTGGTTCACCAACTGGGACCTCGGCGGCCCGTACTGGGAGAAGAACAATCCGGCCGTACAGCGCAGCTATGCCAATTCGCCCCACCTTTTTGTCGAGAAATGGGACACCCCCATCCTCTGTATCCACGGCGAGAAAGACTTCCGCATCCTCGGATCGCAAGGCATGGCCGCCTTCAATGCCGCCCGTCTGCGTGGCGTACCTGCGGAACTGCTCATCTATCCCGACGAGAACCACTGGGTACTCCGTCCGCAGAACGGCGTGCTCTGGCAGCGTACTTTCTTCCGCTGGCTCGACAAGTGGCTGAAGAAATGACCGATACTTCGGTCTAACGACATGTAGAGAGGGTGTGCCAAAGCAAAAGAAGTCTATCATTTTGCGTTGGCACACCCTCTCCTTTTCTTTTTCCTTTCCACTGAGGAAGACTCGTCCGGCGCATAGCGCGACGGGACAGCTCCTCAGGGCATTCAGGCGGGCTTACCCTCCGAACCTTCAAACGTAATCTGTCCGAAAAAGTCAGGACAGTGGAAACACGGTTCCGGCAGGTCAATCGGATTCCACGACAGGAAATGAGGTGTCTGAAGCAAGTCGCCACATTTATAGAAATTGGCTTTCCACACCTTGCCGTCGAGCGAATCCACCCTATCGGCAAACAAGGCCGATACAGGAATCACCTCCACCAACTCCCAGGAACACTCTCCCTTCCGCTCCTCGAACGGGGACTGTCCCAACGAAGCCCAGCGACGGACGCTCTCCATCACCTCCCGGCTGCCGTGTGTGCGCTGTCCGCGCACCCCATGGCCTATCAGCAACGTGCCGGCGCAGTTGCATTCTATGTTGTAATACAGCGGCTGCCGTTCGTCCGTCTGCACGAAGAACTCCACGCACGCATCCTCCCAGACCCTTCCGTTGTCCTCGGCAGCCACCGCTCTCACACTGGCCTCCGTCACCCTAAAATGCAGCAGGATGCTGCCGCCCGTATGGGCCATCCGGAACTCCACCCGAGGCCGGTACGGATAGTCCGGCCAGTTCACCTGGTCAATCGGCTGGAACTCCACACCGTGAGCGTCCAGCAAGGCCGGTACCCCTTCGGCAGGTATTCCTTCGGCCAATACTTTCGATACAAATAATGTTTTCATATAGATTGTGTTTTGGTTTTTGCAAATTTAGCGTATCTTTGTGAGAAACAAAAAAGATAATATGATTAAAAATCTCGTTTTCGATTTTGGGGGAGTCATCGTTTCCCTCGACCGCGACGCATCCGTCAGTGCCTTTGTACAACTGGGACTGACCGATGCGGAAAACATCCTCGACAAGTACCACCAGACCGGCATCTTCCTAGCCCTCGAAGAAGGCCGGCTCAGTGAAGAAGAATTCCGCCGTCAGCTGAGCGAACTATGCGGCCGTCCGCTCGCCTACGATGAAGTGGAGCACGCATGGCTTTGCTTCCTCTCCGGGCTCGACCTCCGGCAGCTCGATTATCTACAGCAATTACGGACCGACTACCGGCTGTTCATCCTCAGTAACACCAACCCTTACATCGGCGACTGGGCCTGCAGCTCTCGGTTCACTCCCGAAGGCCGGTCGCTTGACACCTATTTCGACGGCCTGTTCTTCTCGTACCGCATGGGAATGACAAAACCAGACCCGCGCATCTTCCGCCAGCTGATAGACCAGGCCGGTCTGAACCCCGAAGAAACCCTTTTCGTAGACGACGGTGCCGCCAACATCGCAGCAGGAAAAGCCGCCGGCCTGCACACCCTGCTGGCAGAAAACGGCTGTTCATGGGTTCCGCAGCTCAAAAAGATACTGGGAAAAGAATAAAAAAGCGAGTTTCCCTTGCATAATTGGACAAAAAGCCCTACCTTTGCGTCGCTTTTCAGAAAAAGCCTTCGGGGTGTAGCGCAGTCCGGTTAGCGCACCTGCTTTGGGAGCAGGGGGTCGTGGGTTCGAATCCCGCTACCCCGACGAAAGAAAAGGGTTGAATATAATCTATCTGATTATTATTCAGCCCTTTTCTTTCATTAATACGGCATTAATATCCGCTTAAAAAACAGTAATTCTGCACATTCCGGTGATTGCAGTTCTCTCAGAATGAAAAAACCTGCAAAATACCTGCAACTATTCATACCTTGTGTGCACCTGTGTTGAAGAGTTCCGAAATACGGCCACAGTTCTACCGCCTCCACCGCTTCAGCAACGGGAAGAACTGACGCATCTGGGCTTTCGCTTCCTCTACTGTCATGGGCTGGCCCATACCTTGGCTGAAATCATCTACAAACTGAGAGCAATGGTCAATCATCTCCTCCATCGTGCAGTCCTGTAGGAAAGCACCTTCGCGGTAACAATATCGGCAATAGTCGAAACAGTCACTTCCATCCGCCTCCGTCGCGCAGTCCTCCAGCTTCGTCAACGGCATTCCGCAACTTTGGCAGAACTGAGGGAGCTGCCCCTCCTGCAACTGCTTCTCCTTTATGGGGAAAGTGGCATCATAGGCCGCCAACTCGGCAGGGTAATCATCGGCTACGAAGTAGCCCTTCGGGGGACAATAGACGGCCTCTACGCCTTGGAGATAACCGGGCACCAACTCCTGGGCCAGGAAGTAAGGGGCCTCTGCCTCTATCGGCTCCGCATGATAGTGAAGTCCCAACGTGCTGGCCACCACAAAACCTGCATGGCGGTAGAACGCAATGTTGCCTTCCATGCATAGCGCACCGACACCCGCCTCTTTCGCCTTTGCCAGCGCATACTTCAGCAGCTTCAGCCCATACCCTTTCCGCTTGTAGGCGGGATGGATGCTGATAGGGCCGAATGTCCAAAGTGGCATGGTTCCTCCCGAGAGGAGGGTCAGTGATGCCTTCGAGAACATGACATGGCCGATGAGTTGTCCGTCTTCCTCCATCACGAAGCTTAGTTCTGGGATAAACTCGGGGCGAGTTCTGTACCGGTTCAGTACGAAATGTTCCGTACATCCAGGACGATAGACATTCCAGAAGGATTCTCGCGTCAGTTCTTCTACAGCCCGGTAGTCGGCAGGTTGTTCTAATCTGATGTTCATGATATTTTCTGATAGGTTGTTGATTTATTAAAAATGTGAACAAAGTTAGTGATTTTTACGAAGAATCCTACGGAACAGGTAAAAAAAACCGCATCTGCATCTGTTGCAGATACGGGTAAAAGCTGCGGTGCGTACGGGACTCGAACCCGTGACCCCATGCGTGACAGGCATGTATTCTAACCAACTGAACTAACGCACCATTCTGTTTTTTTTGTTTCGTTGCCATCTCTCTCAATTGCGGTTGCAAAGGTACGACTATTTTTTGAATATGCAATAGCTGAAGGGAATTTTTTTCTGTTTTTTTTCGTTCCAACATAGAAAAAGCCCTAAAATGGCCTGTATCTCTAATTTATTCGCTATTTTTGCACCCAGTATCAAACGGAAAAAGACATGAACGTAGCAATCATCAAATACAATGCCGGCAACATCTTTTCGGTGGACTATGCCCTGCGCCGGCTGGGCGTAGAACCTGTCGTTACAGCCGACAAGGAAACGCTGATGAAGGCCGACCGCGTGATTTTCCCCGGTGTGGGGGAAGCGGCGACCACCATGCGTTTCCTGAAGGAGCAGCAACTGGACCAGCTCATCAAGGACCTGCGCCAACCCGTACTGGGCATCTGCCTGGGAATGCAACTGATGTGCCGCCACTCGGAGGAGGGCAATGCGGACTGCCTCGGTATCTTCGACACCGATGTGCGGCGGTTTCTCCCGCAAAGCCACGGACAGAAGGTCCCTCACATGGGCTGGAACACCCTGCACCACACGTGCAGCCCCCTGTTCAAGGGATTCGACCGAGAGGAGTTCGTCTACTTCGTACATAGTTTCTACGTTCCGATGAACGAATATGCAGCCGCACAGACCGACTACATCGTGCGCTACTGCTCAGCCTTGCATAAGGACAATTTCTATGCCACCCAGTTCCACCCTGAAAAGAGCGGGAAGGTGGGCGAACGGATTCTTACCAATTTCCTAAATCTCTGATGAATTATGATTGAACTGATTCCCGCCATCGACCTCATCGACGGCAAGTGTGTGCGCCTCTCGAAAGGCGACTATGCATCCAAGAAAGTGTATAACGAGAACCCTGTGGAGGTGGCCAAGGAAATGGAGGCGTACGGCATCCGGCGCCTACATGTGGTGGATCTGGACGGAGCGGCCTCGCAACACGTGGTGAACTACCGCACGCTGGAGCGCATCGCCAGTGCCACGGGACTGATCATCGATTTCGGAGGGGGCGTAAAGAGCGACGAGGACCTGGTGATTGCGTTCGACAACGGGGCGCAGATGGTCACCGTGGGCAGCATTGCCGTGAAGCAGCCGGACCTGTTCGGCAAATGGCTAGAGCAGTATGGACCGGAAAAGATGATTCTTGGAGCAGATGTGAAGGGACGCAACATCGCTGTGAGCGGATGGAAAGAGGAAAGCCGGCAGGAGTTGCTGCCCTTTCTCGACGGTTATGTAAAGAAGGGAGTCGTGAAGGTACTCTGCACCGACATCAGCCGTGACGGAATGTTGGAAGGCCCCGCTACAGAGCTGTATGCCGACATCCTGCAGGCACATCCAGAACTGCATCTCATCGCCAGCGGTGGAGTGAGCTGCCTGGACGATATCCGGCGGCTGGAAGAAGCGGGCGTTCCGGCCGTGGTCTTCGGCAAGGCACTCTACGAGGGACGAATCTCGCTGCACGACCTCAGCCAATGGATCTGACCCGTAATGACGAAAGCATGAAGAAGTATATATATAATAAGGTTACGAATAGAGTAGAAAGAGGATGTTAGCGAAACGAATCATACCGTGTCTGGACATCAAGGACGGACAGACCGTGAAAGGGACCAACTTCGTGAACCTGCGGCAGGCGGGCGACCCGGTGGAACTGGGCAGGGCCTACAGCGAGCAAGGAGCGGACGAACTGGTCTACCTCGACATTACCGCCAGCCACGAGGGACGGAAGACATTCACCGAACTGGTGAAGCGCATTGCCGCACACATCAGCATCCCCTTCACCGTGGGGGGAGGCATCCATGAACTGGCCGATGTGGACCGCCTGCTGAATGCAGGGGCCGACAAGGTTTCCATCAACTCGTCAGCCATCCGAAGACCGGAGCTGGTGGACGAGATTGCCCGCCACTTTGGCTCGCAGGTCTGCGTGGTGGCCATCGATGCCCGTCAGACACCACAAGGATGGAAATGCTACCTCAACGGTGGTCGCGTAGAGACCGACCGGTACCTCTTCGAGTGGGCCCAAGAAGTGAACGACCGCGGAGCCGGGGAAATCCTGTTCACGAGCATGGACCACGACGGAGTGAAGACGGGTTATGCAAACGAGGCATTGGCCCGGCTGAGCGACGAACTGGACATCCCCGTCATCGCTTCGGGGGGTGCCGGACGGATGGAGCATTTCAAGGAAGCGTTCGTGGAGGGAAAGGCAGATGCCGCCCTCGCTGCCAGTGTTTTCCATTTCGGCGAGATTCCCATTCCCGATCTGAAGAGGTACCTGAAGGAGGAAGGAATTCCTGTGCGGCTATGACGCACTGTATTTTTAGTAATATAACCATTAAACAAGATAGAGATGGAACTCAATTTTGACAAGATGGGCGGGCTGGTGCCTGCCATCATCCAAGACGCGGAAACGCGCAACGTACTGATGCTCGGATTCATGAACGAGGAGGCAGTGGCCAAGACGCAGGAAACGGGGAAGGTGACTTTTTTCAGCCGTACCCGCAACTGCCTGTGGACGAAGGGAGAGACAAGCGGCAACTTCCTGAACGTGGTGTCGATGGCCGCCGACTGCGACAACGACACGCTGCTGGTGAAAGTGCATCCCGACGGACCGGTATGCCATACGGGAACGGATACCTGCTGGGGCGAGAGCAACGCGCAGGAAGACGTAATGTTCCTGAAAGAACTGCAGGATTTCATCTGCCGCCGCCACGAGGAGATGCCAGAAGGATCGTACACGACCAGCCTGTTCCAGTCGGGTGTGAACAAAATGGCCCAGAAGGTTGGCGAAGAAGCTGTGGAAACGGTCATCGAGGCATGCAACGGTACGGATGACCGGCTGATCTACGAAGGGGCAGACCTGATTTACCACCTCATCGTACTGCTTACCTCGAAGGGATATCGCATTGAGGATTTGGCCCGAGAATTGAAAGAGCGCCACAGTTCGACCTGGAAAAAACACTGATCGGCCATGGACCAGGAACCCCTCATCCGCTACAAGGGCGTGGACATCTACCAGCAGGCACTCGGCGTACTGACGAAAGTGGACTTCGAGCTGCGGCAGGGAGAATTTGTCTACCTCATCGGGAAAGTAGGCTCGGGAAAAAGCACCTTCCTCAAGACCATCTACGGAGAAGTGGACATCGCCGAAGGTGAGGCACACGTACTGGGCTTTGACCTGCGCAAGATGAAGCGAAAGCACGTAGCCGACCTGCGCCGCAGGCTGGGCATCGTGTTCCAGGATTTCCAGCTGCTGACCGACCGCACGGTACACGACAACCTGTCGTTCGTGCTGCAGGCCACAGGATGGAAGAACAAGGCCGACATCGAGCAGCGCATCCGCGAGGTGCTGACACTGGTGGGGATGGAGAGCAAGGGATACAAGCTACCCAACGAGCTGTCGGGCGGCGAGCAGCAGCGCATCGTCATCGCCCGCGCCATCCTGAACAAGCCGGCCATCATCCTCGCCGACGAGCCGACCGGAAACCTGGATGTGGAAACAGGACGGAACATCGTGGAGTTGCTGCGCGAAATCTGCGCAAAAGGCTCGGCCATCATCCTGACGACCCACAACCTCCAGCTGCTGGCCGAATATCCGGGGAAAGTGTACCGCTGCGAAGAACATCATCTGGCAGAAGTCTGAGAAAAAATGACATTTTGCATTGCAGTGTAGCCGATTTACATTATATTTGCGCACTGGAACAGAATTATTATTGAACAATTATCTAAAACAAGACGAGAAATGAAGGTTTTAAAGTTTGGAGGAACATCCGTCGGCTCTGCACAGCGCATGAAAGATGTGGCCAAATTGATTACTGACGGTGAAAAGAAGATTGTGGTATTGTCCGCCATGTCGGGTACGACCAATACCCTGGTGGAAATTTCGGAATACCTCTACCAGAAGAACCCTGAAGGGGCCAACGAAATCATCAACAAGCTGGAATCGAAGTACAGACAACACATCAACGAACTGTTTGCTACTGAGGAGTATAGAAAGCAGACGCTGGATTTCGTGAAATCGGTATTCGACTATATTCGTTCGTATACGAAAGATATCTTTACCCTGTTCGAGGAAAAAGTGATCCTGGCCCAGGGGGAAATCATGTCGACCAACATGGTGACCAACTACCTGCTGGAACAGGGTGTGAAGGCCGTGCTGATTCCGGCATTGGAATTCATGCGCACGGACAAGAACAGCGAGCCGGACCTGACGTATATCGGCGAGAAGCTGCGCGGTCAGCTGGAAGCCCAGCCGGATGCGGACATCTACATCACTCAAGGATTCATCTGCCGCAATGCTTATGGCGAAATCGATAACCTGCAGCGCGGCGGCAGCGACTATACGGCTTCGCTCATCGGTGCCGCCATCCAGGCTTCAGAAATCCAGATCTGGACAGACATCGACGGCATGCACGACAATGACCCGCGTATTGTCGACAAGACATCGCCCGTCCGTCACCTTCACTTCGAGGAAGCTGCCGAACTGGCGTACTTCGGGGCGAAAATCCTGCACCCCACCTGCGTACAGCCGGCCAAGTATGCCAATATTCCTGTCCGCCTGCTCAATACCATGGAGCCGTCCGCTCCGGGCACGCTCATCAGCAACGAAACGGAGAAGGGCAAGATCAAGGCTGTAGCCGCCAAAGACAACATTACGGCCATCAAGATCAAGTCGAGCCGGATGCTGCTGGCACACGGATTCCTGCGCAAGGTCTTCGAAATCTTCGAAAGCTACCAGACTTCCATCGACATGATCTGCACATCGGAAGTGGGTGTGTCCATGTCCATCGACAATACGAAACACCTGCACGAAATCGTGGACGACCTGAAGAAATACGGCACGGTGACAGTGGACCACGACATGTGCATCATCTGCGTAGTGGGCGACCTCGACTGGGAAAACGTGGGCTTCGAAACGAAGGCACTCGATGCCATGCGCAACATTCCGGTACGCATGATTTCGTTCGGCGGAAGCAACTACAACATCTCCTTCCTGGTCCGCGAGTCCGACAAGAAGGCGGCTCTGCAGGCACTGAGTGACGAACTCTTTAACAAGTAATACTACAATATGAAAGGAACCTTTCCTATAGAAAAGTTCGGGGCCTTACAAACCCCCTTTTACTACTACGATGCAACCCTGCTCCGTAACACCTTGAAGACCATTCAGGAGGAGGCAGGCAAATACAACAAATTCTGTGTGCACTATGCCGTCAAGGCCAATGCCAACCCCAAGGTGCTGGGCATTATCCGCGAGAGTGGACTGGGAGTAGACTGCGTCAGCGGCGGTGAAATCAAAGCCGCCGTCAAGGCTGGCTTCCCAGCCAGTAAGATTGTCTATGCCGGTGTGGGCAAGACGGACTGGGAAATCAACCTGGGACTGGACTACGACATCTTCTGCTTCAACGTGGAATCGATTCCGGAACTGGAAGTCATCAACGAACTGGCTGCCGCGAAGAACAAGATGGCCCGCGTGGCATTCCGCATCAACCCGGATGTGGGGGCCCATACGCACGCCAACATCACGACGGGACTGGCCGAGAACAAGTTCGGCATCAGTATGGCCGACATGAACAGCGTCATCGACCTGGCACTGGGAATGAAGCACGTGAAGTTCGTGGGCCTGCATTTCCACATCGGCTCGCAGATACTGGACATGGGCGACTTCGTGGCCTTGTGCAACCGTATCAACGAACTGCAGGAGCAGCTGTATGCCCGCCAGATTATCGTGGAGCATATCAATGTGGGTGGCGGACTGGGTATCGACTATGCGCATCCGAACCGCCAGCCTATCCCCAATTTTGCAGAATATTTTGCCACGTACCACAAGCACCTGCGCCTGCGTCCGCAGCAGACACTGCATTTCGAACTGGGCCGCTCGGTAGTGGCCCAATGCGGTAGCCTCATCACGCGGGTAACGTATGTAAAGCAGGGAACGAACAAGCAGTTTGCCATCGTGGATGCCGGTATGTCGGACTTGATTCGTCCTGCCCTGTACCAGGCCTTCCATAAGATTGAGAATATCTCGTCAGAGGAACCGATGGAAACCTACGATGTGGTAGGTCCGATTTGTGAATCGTCGGATGTGTTCGGCAAAGCCATTGACTTGAACCGCACAAAGCGGGGTGATTTCCTCGCCCTCCGTTCTGCCGGTGCCTACGGAGAAATCATGGCTTCGGTCTATAATTGCCGGGAACTGCCGAAAGGCTATCTGTCGGAAGAAATACTATAACAGGTTTCTCTGAAACACAAAGACACAAAGGTACAAAGAAAATATTCGCTTTGTATCTTTGTGTCTTTGTATTTGATACAAGAACACAATCAGGCACCGGTCACTTCCTGCATCCGGCAAATATACTTGCCGATGATGTCGAATTCGATATTGACCACACTCCCCACCTTCAGCGTGTGGAAATTCGTGTGTTCGAACGTATATGGAATGATAGCCACCTGGAACGTGTCGCGAGTAGGATTGCACACGGTCAAGCTGACCCCGTTCACCGTTACCGAGCCTTTGTCTACCGTAAAATAGCCTCGACGGGCCATCTCGGGACGGAAATCGTAACGGAACGTATAATACCAACTGCCTTCGGCATCCTCGACCGCCGTACAAACGGCAGTCTGGTCCACGTGTCCCTGTACGATATGACCGTCCAGCCGTCCGTTCATCAGCATACTGCGCTCTACATTCACTTTGTCACCGGCCTTTAGCAGTCCGATGTTCGAACGTTCGATGGTTTCCTTCATAGCCGTCACCGTATACATACCATTTTCGATGCGCACTACCGTGAGGCAGACACCGTTGTGGGACACACTCTGGTCAATCTTCAGCTCGTCCACGAACGAGCATTTCAAGGTAAGGTGGAGGTTTTCCTGATCCTTCACCACCCCTACCACTTCTGCATATTCTTCTACAATACCTGAGAACATAGTTTTTCTATTTGTTGGTTGAATCATTATTTTTTCGGAATCGGCTGGCTCCACACAGTGGTACCGTCCGAGCAGACTACAGAAATAGTTCCTCCTGCATATTCTTCCACCAGGGAGTGCCCCTTGGCCAGCATGTCCTGGGCCATACGGATGGCCTTCTCCTCCTGTTTGATGGAGAAGCCCTTGTGGTCGGTCGTCGAACCATCTCTAAAATAAATATCGTAGGTTTTCATACTATTATTTGTATAGGTTATTCATTTCATGTCTTCTCCCGACGAGGCACTCCCCTACTCGAACCGGTCTTTCTGCTTCGCGCTGACTTCCTGAATATCCAGTCGGATGATTTCCGTCCGGTGGAAGGAGCGGTTGGCATACTCGATGCCCCGCAGGCGGTCATTGGGCGAGTATTTGCTGATGAGCAGCGAAAGGGCCGACATACGTTCCGCTTCGTGCAGGCTACGATGGGCCGTGCAGCGCATCACCACACTTTCGTAGGCCGTCGTAAACTCGGAGGGAATGACCCGCGTGCGCCCTACGACGCAGAAAGACACCTCGGGACAGGCATCCATGCAACGGAGTTTCCGGCCCACAGGAGCGCAATGGATGTAGATGGAGTTTCCCTTGTCCCACACGTAGCTGACGGGAATGCCATAGGCCCCGTTACCGTCCTCCGAACGCATGGACAACACTCCGTATTCCGCCTCCTTGAGAAGGTCGAACGCCTTTTTTTCGTCCATCAGGCGGTCCTGACGACGCACCTGTTCGTTACTGAATTTCATATTGGTTTTCTTCTTTGGGTTATTTTTTTGCTTTAAAGTCACTTACAATGCCCTGTGCAATCCAGTTGGCCAGTGCCTGGCGGTTGTCGGCAAGGACCAGACGCTGCTGGTCGCGGGCATTCTGGATGTTGCCCAACTCCAGGAACACGCCGACGGGGGTCGTATTGCGCAGCACATAGAGGTCGCGTTCGCTCACCGTGCCCCGGAATCCTCGGTTCGGCTGATGGCGGTTATATTTGGCAGTGAACGTAGACTGGAGACTTTTGGCCAAGCGCTGCCCTTTCTTGCTGCCCTTGGCATGGTAGAAAAACACATCGGTCTGTTTGCCCCGGCTGCGACTGTCCACATGGACGAAGACCGCCCGCCGATAAGTGCCGCTTGCCTTCTTGTCCAATCCGTTGATGGCCTGGCAACGCTGCTGCAGGCGGGCCACTTGGTTCAGAGGAATCGTCTTTCCCATGCAGGTTTCGCGTTTGCTGTTCTTTAGGATAGCCTCGTCGCGGATGCCATCCTTGGCATCCTGGATGATGAAATGAACAGTTGCCCCCCGCCGCAAGAGTTCACGGCCGAGTCGGAGCACGATGTCGTAGGCATACTCGTCTTCATGCAGTTCTTTCCCGTTGTAACGGCCGATGCAGCCGGGATCCGGCCCGCCATGCCCGCTCACCAGATAGAACACCGCCCCTTTCAGTTCGGAAGAGGTGACACTATAAGCCGCATGGACCTTCCCGAACAGCGGTTCGGAAAGGCCCTTTTTCTTGTCCGGATAAGCCGGCAGGCAAAACAGCAGCCCCAGCAGAATGCACTTCCAATGTCGTTTCATGCCATTTGCCGTCATTCTGCCAACAATTCATCGATTTTCCGGCACAGCGAGGCAAACTCCTCCTCGTTGTACAGACGGGTCATCAGGACAATCTTACCGTCACGGCCTATCAACACGTTGCGGGTCACCCCCGCCTTCCGGTCGGCAAAGAGGGCAAATATGTCGGCTCCGGGATCCAGTGCCAGCGGATACGTAATCTTGGTCTGCCGGGCGAACGCTTGCACCTTGGCCAACGGTTCGTCGCGGTCGATGCCAAAGAGGGCAAATCCAGCATTGTCCTTGTGCTTCTGCCAAATATCGCTTTCGATGAAGGGCATCTCCTTACGGCAGACACCACACCAGCTGGCCGTGAACTGCAGCATGACGACCTTGCCCCGAAAGTCCTTCAGTTTCAGGGAACTTCCGTCGGCAAGGGTCATCTCGAAGTCGGGAGCCGTCTGGCCCACCTTTACGATATAGCCCACAGCATCAGGAGTGGCCGCCTCCTGTGCCTGGAGAGCGGGAGCCGCGAAAAGCAGCCCCCCTATTATAGCCATACAGGCCCATATTCTCTTCATGACGCTTCCTCCTTTCCTTGATTAGAGCGGCATGTTACCGTGTTTCTTCGGCGGATTGCTCTGGCTCTTGTTCTGGGTCATCTCCAACGCCTGGATCAGCTTGTAGCGGGTATCCTTCGGCAGGATGATTTCGTCGATATATCCCTTCTCGGCAGCGCGGTAGGGATTCGAGAACTTTTCCTTATAGTCTTCGATGGCCTTGGCCTTCTCTTCGGGAGTGGCCTTGCGGTAGAGGATGTTCACGGCCCCGTCGGCTCCCATCACGGCGATTTCGGCACTGGGGTACGAGAAGTTCACATCGGCCCCAATGGGCTTGCTGTTCATCACGATGTAAGCTCCTCCGTAGGCCTTCCGGGTGATGACCGTGATCTTGGGCACGGTGGCTTCGGCAAAAGCATAGACAATCTTCGCGCCGTGGCGGATAATGCCGTTGTGCTCCTGGGTGCAGCCAGGCAAGAAGCCGGGTACATCCTCGAAGGTGATGAGCGGAATATTGAAACAGTCGCAGAAGCGGATGAAGCGGGCGGCCTTGTCGGAAGCATCAATGTCGAGCACGCCGGCCAGGAAAGCAGGCTGGTTGGCCACGATGCCTACCGAACGCCCGTTCATGCGGGCAAACCCCACCACGATGTTCTTGGCAAAATGGGGCATCACCTCGAAGAAGTAATGGTTGTCTACCACGGGTTCAATGATGTTCTTGATGTCATACGGCATATTGGGGTTGGCAGGAATGACGCTCATCAGCGACTCTTCAGCACGGCGGATATCATCGGTACAGGGGATAACAGGCGCATCGTCCATGTTGTTCGACGGCAGGAAGCTGAGCAACTCACGGATGCTCATCAGGGTTTCCTCCTCGGTATCGCACAGGAAATGGCTGACACCGCTCTTGCTGCTATGAGTATAGGCACCACCCAATTCTTCCTTGTCCACTTCCTCGTGGGTCACAGCCTTCACCACATCGGGACCGGTGATGAACATGTGGCTCTTTTCCTTCACCATGAAGATGAAGTCGGTCAATGCAGGCGAATAGCAGGCACCACCGGCACAAGGGCCCAGGATGGCGGAAATCTGTGGGATGACACCCGAAGCGATGGTGTTCTGGTAGAAGATGGAGGCATACCCTGAAATGCTGCCGACACCTTCCTGGATGCGTGCTCCCCCCGAGTCGTTCAGAGCAATCACCGGTGCCCCGTTGCGCAAGGCCAGCTGCTGCACCTTCTCAATCTTGCGGGCACCCGTCTCGCTCAGTGTACCGCCGTAGACGGTGAAGTCGTAGGCATAGACATAGACCAGACGTCCGTCAATCTTTCCGTACCCGCACACAATGCCGTCGCCGGGAATATGGTTCTTTTCCATCCCGAAGTCGGTGCAATGGTGAATCACCAGTTTGTCCATTTCATTGAACGTACCCTTGTCAAGCAGCGTGTCGATACGTTCGCGTGCGGTCATATGGCCGTTGGCGTGCTGGCGTTCGATGCGGTCAATACCGCCGCCCAGCGTAGCCGCCTTGTCGAGTTCCTCGAATATCTTATATTGTTCCATGTGAATTGTTTTGTTTTAAAGTTGTTACACTATGTTCAAGCGGTTCCTGATTCACTCCTCCCCTTCCACGAGGTCGAGCGTCATGATAGTCTGGTTGCTGTTCACCGAGTCACCCTCATTGACCAGAATCTCCTTGACCACACATTCGCTGTTCACCTTGTAGTTGCTCTGCATCTTCATGGCTTCGATGACCACTACGATGTCGCCGGCCTGCAGGCGGTCGCCCACCTTGACGGGAATCTTGACCACCTTGCCGGGCATCGGCGACACAATCTTATCGTCCTGCTTCTCCTCGCCTCCCTTGCGCATACGCAAGTACTTGGCCTGGGAGTCGATGATGTCGACATTGTACTGCTGGTAGTGTGCATTCACCGTATAGCTCTTGCCGCCCTCCTTGCGAATCAGCTCGGCATTGAACGAGTGTCCGTCGTGCAGGATGGAGCAGCTGCCGTTTTCTGCCATCACGATGTCTACATCGTAGGGCACTCCGTCGATGGTCAGCTGAACCAGGTTGCCTTCCTTGCTCACCAGGCTCACGTCTGCCACTCTGTCTCCGATATGTATTTCCATATAATTCCTTCCTTGTTAATGGTTAAACCTCTTGTTTTCCCTTTGTAGGACGCTGCCGCCGGACTTAGATCCGCAGCACACCCTTCTTCAGTCCGAACTCGCGCCAGCGGCTGATGGGGCGGTTGTCGCCCGTTGCCGACTTGTTTTCCTCCAGGTTCATCAGGTAGTCGATGTAGGCGGCAATCATGGCGATGTTCTCCGTCTCTTCTTCCTTGATGCCGGCCCACTTGCGCAGCATGTCCTGGTGCTTGGGGATGAAAAGGGTGTTGTAACGGCCCTCCACGAAATCGGGTACGTGCATGATGTGGCGCAAGTAGCTGATGTTCGTCTTCATGCCGGTAATCTTGTACTCGTAGAGCACGCGGCGCATCCGCTCGATGGCGAACTGGCGGGTTGTAGCCCATACGATGAGCTTGCCAATCATCGGGTCATAATAAATAGGTATCTCGTAGCCGTCGTAGACATAGCTGTCGATGCGGACACCGATGCCGTTGGGTTCCACCAACTGACGGATGATACCCGGCGAAGGCATGAAATTGTTGTCGGTATCTTCGGCACAGATACGGCATTCGATGGCGTGGCCGCGCTGGTAGAGGTCTTCCTGACGGAAATGCAGGGGCTGGCCGCTGGCAATGCGGAGCTGTTCCTTCACGAGGTCGACACCGACCACTTCTTCCGTAATGGGGTGTTCCACCTGCAGACGGGTGTTCATCTCCAGGAAATAGAAATTGCGGTGCTTGTCCACAAGGAACTCGATGGTGCCGGCTCCCTTGTAACGGACGGCCTTGGCAGCTGCCACGGCTGCCTCGCCCATCTTCTGGCGCAACTCGGGAGTGACAAAAGGAGAAGGAGTCTCCTCCACGATTTTCTGGTTGCGGCGCTGGATGGAGCATTCGCGCTCGAAAAGATGGACGGCATTGCCGAAATTGTCGCCCAGAATCTGGAACTCAATATGATGGGGTTCTTCCACAAACTTTTCCAGGTAGACCGTATCGTCGCCGAACGACGACATGGATTCGGAGCGGGCGGTATTGTAGGCCTCTTCCACCTCGTCGATGGAATGGATAAGACGCATTCCCTTTCCGCCGCCGCCCATAGAGGCTTTCAGCATGACAGGATAGCCAATGCGGTTGCAGATTTCCTTCGCTTCCTCCACGCTCTGCAGCGGTTGTTCAGTACCCGGTACTACCGGTACGCCGGCGGCAATCATGTGCTTGCGGGCCGAAATCTTGTCGCCCATGGCTTCCATCGTCTCAGGATCGGGACCGATGAAGATGATTCCTTCCTTGCGACAGCGTCGGGCAAATTCGGAATTTTCTGACAAAAAGCCGTAACCCGGGTGGATGGCATCGGCACCCATCCGCTTGGCGGCAGCGATAATCTTGTCAATGTTCAGGTAACTCTCGCGCGAGGCAGCCGGTCCGATGAGACAGGCTTCGTCGGCATACAGTACGTGGCGGGCCGTTCTGTCGGCTTCTGAGAATACGGCAACGGTGTGGATTCCCATCTCACGGCAGGAACGCATCACGCGCACGGCAATTTCCCCACGGTTAGCGATTAACACTTTGTGTATCATGCTCTACATTTTAGTTAGTATCTTGTTTTTTGTTGCCGGGACCACCTCTTGGCACCGGCAGAACCGTCCGATGTGCCGCATCCATTTCGGCACACCTTGACGAAATCTGTGCAAAAGTACGAAAAAACTCCTACAGGCTCAATGAAAAGGCATTTTTTTTGCGTTTCACCCTTATTTTCGCCGATTCCACTCCTCCTCCACCACTTTGGGGCAGCCGGAACGTAAAGTTGAGTTGGCAATTAGCGCTTCAGCAGACCGATTTTCAAGTTCAGCTTGAAAAAATAGGTACCGTTCTCCTTTTCCAGAAAACCATACTTGTCCTTCTCCGTCGAGCCGCGTTCGAGGCGGGTATTGAAAAAGAGGAAGTCAGCAAAGGTCTGCCGGAAGGCCCGTTGGTAGCACACCACTTCGCCGTCGGAGGTCACGAACAGGAAGCCGGCAATGGCCGAATCGGTGCCGTTGTAGATCTTCGCCGGGCGCAACCCCTGCGCCAATGCCAGCAGCAGTTCCTTCACCTTGCATTCGTAGTAGCCATGCTTCGTGATGAGTTCGTCCTTGATCTTGAGGGGGTTCAGCTTCTTGATTTCTTCGGTCAGTTCGGATACCCGAGTGATGTCGTCCAGCCACATCAGCCGCACCATCTCCCCCAGCAGACGGCCGAGGTGAAGGTCGATGACCGACAGATTACTGCGGAACACCTTGTCCGCCACATCGCTGTATTTCAAGAGTCCTCCCAGCCGTTCGATCATCAGCAGGCGGTCGGTGACACTGTCGGCTGTACCGAACGCATTGATCTTGTTGACCGTGGGTGTGGAGAACTTGATGCCTGTCTGTTCGAACTTGAAGTTGGCGGTCCGTCCGCCGTCGAGCAAGGGGGTCATGGCACCGAGGCGCGAACGCACGCAGAACCCGGTCAGCGGAGCATCCACACTGTAGAAGGCAACGCTGAAGTCGGTACGGTCGTCAGTCTTCGCCTCCAGGTCGAAAATAGCCACCTCATCCAGAAACTCCTCTACCCCATCGGGCGAAGTGACATCGTTGTTCCTGCTTCCGCGGAGGGCCTGTAATACGAGGTCAGCCACAATGGCAAAATCCTCGCGAGGCACCCGCTTGTCCATCTGTTCGCCCACAATGTGAATCTGGTCTTTCTCCACCACATAGCGTCGGGTACCGTCGTGCTCCTCCCGCTGTATCATCGCTACGGGCAGTACTACCTCCTTGTCGCCCGTCCCGTCCGGCTTTCCGGCACATACCTTGCCGTCGGCAAGGAGGCGAAAGAATGTGTAGAGTTCGCCCCACTCCTTTTTGGTTGCTTCAAATGCCATATCGTCTTCTTTAGGTATAATCTGGGGCAAAGGTACGAAAAAAAATGATTCAGTACACATTGCGTAGGGCACAAGAAAAACAAGGACAAGTCCCTACGTACAGAAGGACCTGTCCTTGCAGGCAGAAGAACGGGTTCTTGCAGGCAGAAGGACGGGTAGTCAGGCCCGTATCGACCTGTCTGATTTTCAACCTCGTTCTATGGGGCCACTTCCAGCGTCAGGGCAGCTCCCTTCACACCGGATGCCGTGGCTTCCAAAGTCAGCGTACCGGCTGCTTCACCGCTCTGTACGATGGCAGTCAGCTGGCCACTGAAAGCAGGCATCTGAGGCAGATGGAAGAGGTCGAGACTGGTGGCGTCGCCGTTGGCGGCCGCCCGATAGCGGCCGGCTCCCTTCACCCGGAAGCGGACGGTACGGGCATCGGCCGGACAGAGGTTGCCATCCTTGTCCACCACGCGGACGGTCACGTAGGCCAAATCCTTGCCATCGGCTGTCAGACGGGTGCGGTCGGCCACCAGCTCCAGGTGGTGGGGCTTGCCGGCGGTACGGACCACCCGGGTATCGGCCACCTTGCCGTTGGCATCGTAGGCCACCACCTTCAGTTCGCCGGGCTGATAGACCACATCGGTCCACATCAGGCGGTAACGGCGCTGCAGCCACAACGAATCCTGTCCCCGCAGGGCATTGGCCTCGGATGCCGTTAGCTTGTGCTGGCGGCCACAGCTCTTGCCGTTGACAAAGAGCTCGGCTTCAGGATAGCTGGTATAGACAAATACGGGGGTCACCTCTCCTTCGCGGCCCGGCCAGGTCCAGTGGGGCAACACGTGGAGCGTCTGGGCCTCCCGGTTCCACAAACTGCGATAGAGGTAATAGCGGTCTTTGGGCAAGGAAGCAAGGTCGATAATACCGAATACGGAGCTGTGGCTGGGCCAGGCATCGGTATCGTAAGGAGAAGGTTCGCCCAGATAGTCGAAACCGGTCCAGACGAACTGGCCGAGCGTCCAGGGATAGTCGTCGGCCAGGGCGAAGTCCTCATCGGGGACATTCGACCACGAGCAGCTCTCCAGGTCGTAGCCGGAGCACTGGTGGTCGGGGTACATGGCCTGTTGTCTCAATTCGGCAGGGAACTTGTACACGCCGCGCGAGCTGACCGTGGAGGAGGTTTCTGAGCCCAGTACAATGTTCTGCGGCAGACGGCGGTAGGCTTCCTGGTAGCGGTGGGTACGATAGTTGAAACCGGGCACGTCGATCATGGCCGCAAAGCCGTTGTCGAGTACGCACGACACCTGGTCCATGCCGCAGGTGACGGGACGGGTGGGGTCTTCGCGGTGACAGATGTCCTGCAGGAAAGAGGCCACCTTATAGCCTTCGGCACTGCACTGTGTCGGCACCTCGTTGCCGATGCTCCACATCACCACCGAAGGATGGTTGCGATACTGGTGCAACATGTTCACCATGTCTTTTTCGGCCCACTCGGCGAAATAGCGGTGGTAGCCGTTGGCACATTTGGCAATGTCCCATTCATCGAAAGGTTCAATCATCATCATGAAGCCCATCTCGTCGCAGAGCTGAACCAGTTCGGGAGCCGGCATGTTGTGAGAAGTGCGAATCGCGTCGCAACCCATGTCCTTGAGCAGGGTGAGCTGGCGGCGCAGGGCAGCGACATTGACGGCAGCTCCGAGGGGGCCGAGGTCATGATGATTGCACACGCCCTGGAACTTGCGGTGCCGGCCATTGAGGAAGAAGCCTTTGTCGGCCACAATCTCGATACTGCGGATGCCAAAGGAGGTGGTATAAGTGTCTTGCTGTTCGCCGTCAATGTACAGCACAGACTCGGCCCGGTAGAGGACGGGCTGTTCTGGCGACCACAGGCTGGGCGCATCGATCAGGAAATTCTGCTCCAACGGTTTGCCATGGTTGACGCGGAGGGTGTTGTCCTTGGTGGCCACTTCGCGACCGTCAGGCGCAAGGATGCGGGTGACGATGCGGATGGGCTTCCCTTCATCGCCTTCCACCGTGGTCAGCAACCGCACAGAGGCATAGTCGGCCGCTACGTGAGGGGTCGTGACCTGCGTTCCCCATACGGGGACATGGGCCTTGCCGGTAGTGACCAGACGGACATGACGATAGAGTCCTGCACCGGGATACCAGCGCGAGGACTGGGGCTTGTTCTCCAGGCGGACAGCCAGCACGTTGGGCGTTCCGTCCGTGGTCAGGTACGGGGTTACATCGCAATGGAAGGAGTTGTAGCCGAAGGGCCAGAAGCAGGCTTCCTGTCCGTTGACATAGACGCGAGCCTCACTCATGGCTCCGTCGAACACCAGCGTGGCCTTGCGGTCGGCCGGAGCCGTAAAGGTGGTACGGTACCAGCCTACACCTACATAAGGAAGACCGCCCGTTCGCCCCGTCTTGACGGATGCTTGTTTTTCGAAATTCTGGGTGACCGCCACGTTCTGAAGGTCGTTGTCCCGGTCGAACGGCCCGAAAATAGCCCAGTCGTGGGGAACACTGACGGTCTGCCAACGGGCATCATCGAATGCAGGCTGCTGTGCTTCCGGCACATCTCCCCGGGTGAATTTCCAGTTCTGTTCCAGCAAGGTTTCGCTGCGTTGTGCCCAGACTGCCAACGGCAGCCAGCCACACAAGAAAAAAGTCATCAGTTTTTTGTTCATAGTCGTCTAATAAAATAGGAGGAATGAAGAACGAAGAATGAAGAATTAATGATAATATCTATCATTTTGCTTGTTATTCTGAGTCCCCATCACACGCCGTGTGATGGGGACTCAGAATAACAAGACAACCGGGGAATCATCATTTACGGGTGATTCTCAACCGATAGCTCAACGGCTGGTTCGGCACCTGATATTCAGGCAACGTGTCCACATCGGCACCACAGCTGGCATTGCCTACGCCACGGGCCACAGCATCCAGATGAAGGACGATGTAAGGACGCGGTGTCAGTTCCCACTGGTGGTTGCACTTCATCAGGTCTTCATCGGTATAGCGCAGGGCGGAGAAGGAAACCGTTCCTTCGGTACGGATGAGGATGCCCTGACCCTCTGCATCGGT
>SFDG01000050.1 GCA_004558305.1 Phocaeicola plebeius | reverse complement strand
AGTTAAGCTTCGTCACGCCGATGGTACTGCGCAAGTGGGAGAGTAGGTAGCCGCCGTCTTGAGCCCCGGAAGCCGCAAGGTTCTCCGGGGCTTTTTTTTTGCGTGTCGGGGAGGGGAACACAAAGGCACGAAGAAAGGAAGGTTATTTTTCAACACGGAGGCACAGAGGGGTCGGAGTTCTTTTTTTGAGTGTACCTTCATTCCTCTCATTTTTTAGAGTCTACATCGTGCTGTACCTTTTTTTACTTTCCCTTTGGCACTTTTGTGCGAATTTGCTACATTTGCCCCGAAATCTTTTATACTGATAAATATGGAAACAATCATTCCTTTTGCTCTGTTGTGCTTCACATCCTTCTTTACCTTGACCAATCCTCTGGGTACTATGCCTGTATTTCTGACTATGACGAATGGGCTGGACGAACGGGAACGTAGGCATATCGTAAAACGTGCCACGATTATCTCGTTTGTGATTCTGATAGCCTTTACGTTCTGCGGACAGTTCCTGTTCAAGTTCTTCGGGATTTCTACCAACGGCTTCCGAATCGCTGCCGGTATCATTATCTTGAAAATCGGCTACGATATGCTGCAGGCACGGTATTCCAATACGCGACTGAAGGAGGAAGAAATCAAGGCTTATGCCAATGATATTTCGATTACACCGCTGTCTATTCCTATGCTGTGCGGGCCGGGGGCCATTGCCAACGGGATTATCCTGATGGACGATGCCAGTACATGGGTACTGAAGTGTACGCTGGTGGGGGTCATTGCGTTCGTCTATGTGTTGACTTACGTCATCCTGCGATTGTCGACACGGTTAGTGACTATTATCGGTGAAACCGGAAATAATGTGATGATGCGTCTGATGGGCCTGATTCTGATGGTCATCGGCGTGGAATGCTTTGTGGGAGGTGTACGGCCCATCTTGCTGGAAATTATTAAATAAGTTAAATGAAGAATGATGAATGAGAATCGAAAGAAGGTAAAGGGCTTGAATGAAAGAAGAGGTTGTATCAAAATTCTAGACGACTATCATTTTGTTTGTCATTCTGAATTTTGACACACCCTCTTCCTCATTCTTCATTTAATAATTCATTTTTCCGGTCCCTGCGGATGGACTACCTTGTCGAGGTACATGTCGAACCTCATGACTGAATATCCAGGGATGGAGGAATAGTC
Source organism: Phocaeicola plebeius (assembly GCA_004558305.1). Taxonomy (GTDB): domain Bacteria; phylum Bacteroidota; class Bacteroidia; order Bacteroidales; family Bacteroidaceae; genus Phocaeicola; species Phocaeicola plebeius_B. The sequence continues at coordinate 15,394 of SFDG01000050.1, read as the reverse complement.
GCTTGTGCCATATCCTAACTTATAGGGAATGAATACTTCCACCCTTTCTCCTTCTTTCATATACAGGAGGGTGGTTGTCCATCCCGTTACCACGGCAGAGGCTTGGGTAGAGAAAGTCGCTTCCGTGAATTTCGGGTCAAAATCTCCGGAATAGCTGCTGTCGAACAGGGTGCCGTTCATCAGGTAGCCTTTGTAGGCGGTATAGACCGTATCTGTGCTCAACGGCGTGACGCCGTCTGCCCGGCCTTCCTGAAGGACTTTCACGTAAACGTAATCCTCCTTGGCAGCAATGTCCTCACCCAGGTTTTCCGACTTGATTTTGTAGCTCAAGTGGGTGCGCCATGTTTCGCCGGCAGGCGGGTTGGCAGCCACCTGAATGACGGAATCCAAATAGGCCGCATTGCGTTCTGCCCATCTTTCGTAGGGATCGACTTCCACCGTGTCCTTGCTGCAGGAAGCCAGTCCCAGCAGCAGGGAAGCGGATAGAAGCGTAGGTTCTAATGCTCTTTTCATGTGAGTCGTCAGATTAGTGGTCTTCATTGCAGGGTCTTCAGCAAGCTGGTGATGCTGACTTTGTCTGCAATAATATTGTCGAGTTCGGAGATGGCTACGCGCTCCTGCTGCATGGTGTCGCGGTTACGCAGCGTCACGCAGTTGTCCTCCAGCGTCTGATGGTCGATGGTGATGCAATAGGGAGTACCGATGGCATCCTGACGGCGGTAGCGCTTTCCGATAGAGTCCTTTTCGTCGTACTGGCAGTTGAAGTGGAACTTCAGGTTGTTCATGATTTCGCGTGCCTTTTCGGGCAGTCCGTCTTTCTTGACCAGCGGCATGACTGCCAGTTTCACCGGAGCCAAGGCTGCAGGCAATTTCAGTACTACGCGGGTTTCGCCGTTTTCCAGCTTTTCTTCCGTATAGGCAGCACTCATCACGCTGAGGAACATACGGTCCACACCGATAGAAGTCTCGATGACATACGGAGTGTAGCTTTCGTTGATTTCCGGATCGAAGTACTTGATGCTTTTGCCGGAGAATTTCTCGTGCTGGCTCAGGTCGAAGTTCGTGCGCGAGTGGATACCTTCCACTTCCTTGAAGCCGAACGGCATGAGGAACTCGATGTCGGTAGCGGCATTGGCATAGTGCGCCAGTTTCTCGTGGTCGTGGTAGCGGTAGTGGTCATCGCCGAAGCCCAGTGCCTTGTGCCATTTCAAGCGGGTTTCCTTCCACTGCTTGAACCATTCCAGTTCGGTGCCTGGCTTCACGAAGAACTGCATCTCCATCTGTTCGAATTCGCGCATACGGAAGATGAACTGGCGGGCTACGATTTCATTGCGGAAAGCCTTACCGATCTGTGCAATGCCGAAAGGAATCTTCATGCGGCCGGTCTTCTGCACGTTCAGGTAGTTGACGAAGATACCCTGAGCTGTTTCCGGACGCAGGTACACTTTCATGGATCCGTCGGCTGTCGATCCCATTTCGGTAGAGAACATCAGGTTGAACTGGCGGACTTCCGTCCAGTTCTTGGTGCCTGAGATGGGGCAGACGATTTCTTCGTCGAGAATGATCTGGCGCAGCTCGCCCAGGTCACCGGCGTTCATGGCCTTGGAGTAGCGTTCGTGCAGCGCATCACGTTTGGCCTGGTGTTCCAGTACACGACCGTTGGTGGAGCGGAATTCCGCCTCGTTGAAGGCATCGCCGTATTTCTTCGCCGCTTTGGCTACTTCCTTATTGATTTTATCGTCGTATTTGGCAATCTGGTCTTCAATCAAGACATCGGCACGGTAACGTTTCTTGGAATCGCGGTTGTCGATGAGGGGGTCATTGAATGCGTCTACGTGTCCGGAAGCTTTCCAAATGGTTGGATGCATGAAGATGGCCGAGTCCAGTCCCACGATGTTCTCGTGCAGGAGCACCATGCTTTGCCACCAGTACTGCTTAATGTTGTTTTTCAGTTCCACACCGTTCTGTCCGTAATCGTAAACAGCGCCCAGTCCGTCATAGATTTCGCTGGACGGGAATACGAAACCATACTCTTTACAGTGTGAAACCAGTTTCTTGAAAACGTCTTCTTGTGCCATTTTTCTTTCTTATTTTGAATTTTCTTACTTAATATCCCTGTTAAACAGGGTGCAAAGATAGGCATTTATCCCCAATAAAGCATGATAGGTATATTAATTTATCTTACGAATGTGTCCCTTTGGGGAGGTAGGGAGGGGAGATTGCCGATTTTTTGCTATTTTTGCAACCGTTTTTTAGATTCACCGTTTATGTCGCAAACCGCGAAAGACAACAAGTATGTCCAGATGACGACCGCTCCCATCCCCCGTCTGATTGGGGCGTTGGCCATTCCCACCATCGTCAGTATGTTGGTCACTTCCTTCTATGTAATGGCCGACACGTACTTTGTGGGTCAGATCAATACCCAGTCGACCGCAGCTGTCGGCATCTCCTTTTCGGTGATGGCCATTGTCCAGGCCTTCGGCTTCTTTTTCGGGCATGGTTCGGGCAACTACATTTCGCGTATGTTAGGGGCCCGTGACTATCGCAGTGCAGAGATAATGGCATCGACCGGTTTCTTCTGTGCTTTCCTTGCCGGCCTGTTGCTGATGCTGGGGGGCCAGTTGTTCATCACCCCCATCTGCCGGGCATTGGGTTCGACCCCCACCATTCTGCCCTATGCGTGCACCTACCTCAGTATCGTCCTGCTCGGAGCACCGTTCATGGCTTCGTCGTTGGTATTGAACAACCAGATGCGTTTCCAGGGCAATGCCGTCTATGCCATGGTCGGCATCATTGTGGGAGCAGTGCTCAATGTCGGATTGGATCCGCTGTTCATCTTTGTCTTCAACTGGGGGATTGCCGGAGCGGCCTGTTCCACCCTGATGAGCCAGGTGGCCAGTTTTGTCGTGCTGGTCTGGATGGACCGTCGGGGGACGAATATCCGCATCCGTTTCCGCCATTTCTCTCCGCGTCCGGCCTTGCTGAAGGAAATCGTTGTAGGCGGCAGTCCGTCCATGTGCCGGCAGGGACTGGCCAGCCTGTCCACCATCCTGCTCAATGTGGCGGCAGGAGCGTATGGTGATGCGGCCATTGCCGCCATGTCCATCGTGACCCGCATCTGTATGTTCATCAATTCCTTTGTCATCGGTTTCGGGCAGGGCTATCAGCCCGTCTGCGGCTTCAACTACGGAGCGGGTCTGTACCGCCGCGTCTATCAAGGATTCTGGTTCTGCGTCAAGTTGGGGACGGTGTTCCTGCTGTTCTGTGCGGTGTTGGGGTATTGGAAAGCCCCCGAGGTGGTGTCCTGGTTCCGTAAGGATGATGCAGAAGTCATCGCCATCGGTGCCCGTGCTCTCCGCTGGCAGCTCATTACCTTGCCGCTGGGAGCTTATGTCATTCTCTGCAACATGATGCTCCAGACCATTCGCAAGCCCGTCCGGGCACTGGTCATGTCCTCCTCCCGCCAGGGCCTGTATTTTGTGCCTTGCATCTTGCTTCTTCCGTCGTTCCTGGGCCTGCAGGGGGTAGAAATGTGCCAGGCAGTGGCCGATTTCTGTGCTTTCCTCACCGGACTGCCCATGGCATTGCCGGTATTGCGGCAGTTCACGGCCGTTTCTTCGTCCCATCCGGCATAAAAAGTGGTGGACTTGGGCGGTCGTTCCGCATTTTTTTCTTATTTTTGTGCGTTACTTAACTTGCATATACTTTATCAGCTATGAGCGAAGATACCATGGACAAGGAAGGAACGCAGCCTTCCGGTCTCGAAAAACACTCCGAATACAAGCCCGTCGGAACGGCGGACGACCACGTGAAGCACCAGTTGAGCGGCATGTACCAGAACTGGTTTCTCGACTATGCTTCCTACGTGATTCTGGAACGCGCCGTGCCCCATATCAACGATGGACTCAAGCCCGTGCAGCGGCGCATCCTCCATTCCATGAAGCGGCTGGATGATGGCCGCTACAATAAGGTGGCCAATATCGTGGGACATACCATGCAGTTCCATCCCCACGGCGATGCCTCAATCGGCGATGCCTTGGTGCAGCTGGGACAGAAGGACCTGCTGATAGACTGTCAGGGCAACTGGGGAAACATTCTGACCGGCGACAGTGCGGCGGCTCCCCGTTACATCGAGGCCCGGCTGTCGAAGTTCGCGCTCGATGTGGTGTTCAACCCCAAGACCACCGAATGGCAGGCCTCTTACGACGGGCGCAACAAGGAGCCGGTGACCCTGCCTGTGAAGTTCCCTTTGCTGCTGGCACAGGGAGTGGAAGGCATTGCCGTGGGGCTTTCCTCGAAAATCCTTCCTCATAATTTCAACGAACTGTGCGATGCCTCCATTGCCTACTTGCGGGGGGAACCCTTCCAGCTCTATCCCGACTTCCAGACGGGAGGCTCCATCGATGTGTCCCGCTACAACGACGGCGAGCGCGGAGGCATGGTGCGGGTGCGTGCCAAGATTTCCAAGCTCGACAACAAAACGCTTTGCATCAGTGAAATCCCTTACGGGAAGACGACCTCTTCGCTCATCGAGTCCATCCTGAAGGCCATTGAGAAAGGGAAAATCAAGGTGCGGAAGGTCGACGACAACACCGCCGGGAAAGTGGAGATACTGGTACATCTGGCACCCGGAACGTCGTCCGACAAGACCCTTGATGCCCTCTATGCCTTTACCGATTGCGAGGTGAACATTTCGCCCAACTGCTGTGTCATTGACAACAAGAAGCCCCATTTCCTGACGGTCAGTGCCGTGCTCCGCAAGTCGGCCGACAATACCCTGTCGCTGCTGCGGCAGGAACTGAATATCCAGCGGGCTGAGGCCCTCGAAACCCTCCATTTCGCTACGCTGGAGAAAATCTTCATCGAAGAACGCATCTACAAGGACCGCCCGTTCGAGCAGGCAGAGAACATGGATGCCGCCTGCGAACACATCGACGAGCGGCTGACTCCGTTCTATCCGCAGATGGTGCGTGAGGTGACGAAGGACGATATTCTCCGACTCATGGACATCAAGATGGCCCGTATCCTGAAATTCAACAAGGACAAGGCCGACGAACTCATCCTCCGTCTCAAGGGACAGGTGGAGGAAATCGACGACCATCTGGCCCATATCGTGGACTATACCGTCGACTGGTACAACCGGCTGAAGGAGAAATATGGTTCCCTTTATCCCCGTCGCACCGAAATCCGCAGTTTCGACAACATCGAGGCGACCAAGGTGGCCGAGGCCAACGAAAGGCTGTACATCAACCGGGAGGAAGGATTCATCGGTATCGGGCTGAAGAAGGACGAGTTTGTCTGTAACTGCTCCGACATCGATGATGTCATTGTCTTCTACAAAGACGGGAAGTACAAGATTGTGCGCGTGTCCGACAAGCTGTTTGTGGGCAAGAACATCCTTTATGTCAATGTCTTCAAGAAGAACGACAAGCGGACCATCTACAATGTCATCTATCGCGACGGCACCGATGGCTTCCATTATATCAAGCGGTTCAACATCACCTCCATGATCCGCGACCGGGAATACGATGTGACGCAAGGCACGCCGGGGTCCCGCATTGTGTACTTCACGGCCAATCCGAACGGAGAAGCGGAAATCATCAAGGTGACCCTGCGGCCCAATCCGCGCATCAAGAAACTGGTGTTCGAACGCGACTTCAGCGAAATCAACATCAAAGGCCGCCAGTCGATGGGCAACCTGCTGACCAAATTCGAGGTACACAAGATCGGGCTGAAGCAGCGGGGCGGCTCCACGTTGGGCGGACGCAAGGTCTGGTTCGATCCCGATGTGCTCCGCCTTAACTATGATGCCCGCGGGCGTTATCTGGGAGAGTTCCAGAGCGACGAGACCATTCTGGTGGTACATACGAACGGGGATTTCCATACGACCGACTTTGACTTGAACAACCATTACGACCCGGACATCCTGCTGCTGGAGAAATACGATCCCGACAAGGTGTGGACAGCCGTTCTTTTCGATGCTGACCAGCAGAATTATCCCTACCTGAAGCGTTTCCCGTTGGAAAGCTCGGCACGACGGCAGAATTATCTTGGCGAAAACCGTCAGAGCCGTCCGGTCTTGCTCAGCGGGGAGGCGTTTCCGCGTATCCGTGTGTCGTTCGGTGGAAACGATGCCTTCCGTGAGCCGTTGCTCATCGAAGCTGCCGATTTTGTAGGCGTCAAGAGTTTCAAGGCCAAAGGCAAACGGTTGACGACCTTTACGGTCGACCAGATTGAAGAGCTGGAGCCGCTCCGCACGCCGGAAGCGGAACCGGAAGCATCGGAGGAAACTTCCGGAGCGGAAACGCTGTCAGCGACTGACGGTGAGAATGGACAAATGAATCTTTTTGCCGATGATGACCCGAAAGTATAGTGGCTGGTTCTTGCCGGTGCTGCTCCTGATGGCCGCTTGCCTGCGCCTGTCCGCCCAGGAGGCCGACAGCCTTCCCGCCCGCGAGGTGGTGCGGTCGCTGATGGCAGGAGGTGGCTTTGCCAATGTGCTCGATACGTATCTCTCTCCTTTGGAGTACACGGGAGAGGGAGCCTGCGTACTGTTCGAGAACCTGCGCATGACCCGTCTGCGAGGCAAGCCCTGGCTGTCCCAGCATCAGGTGCAGCTGGACTATTCCTATACCCACAATCCCTCACGGAGTGCCTATATGCACAGCGGAATGGTGCTGTATGCCTATTCCCTGCAACGGCCTTTTCGCTTGGCTCCTTTTCTGGCCGGGTATGTGGGACCGGAAGCCGAGGTAGCGGCAGGAGTGGTCTATAACCGGCGCAACTCGAACAATCCGGCCCAGGCCAAGGCCTTTCTTTCTGTAGGGGCTACGGCCCGTCTGGCGGCCGACTGTCGGGTAGGGCGTCTGCCGTTGCGGGTAGGCTGGCAGGCACATCTGCCGGTGGTAGGCATCGCCTTTTCGCCTCATTACGGAGAGTCGTACTATGAAATGTTCTCGCTGGGCGAGGGAGGCTGGCACAATGTGGTCATGACTTCCTTCCACAACCGTCCTTCGTTGCGCCAGCTGCTGACCCTGGACATCCCCATCGGGCGAGGAGTCGGCCGTGTCGGCTATTTGGCCGATTTCCGCCAGACCCGCCTGCACCACCTCAAGTATCATTCTTGGACACATAGTTCCCTCATCGGCTATGTGCGCCATCTCCGTCTGCTCGATGCACGGCGGCAGTTCTCCTCTCATTCCCCCTTTTGAGCTATGAAAAAACGACTGAGCCTATATATAATAATGTGTGTGGCAGCCTTGCTGCTGGGAGCCTGCATCCGTCAGGACATAGCCGGCAATTCCCCTCAAGCGAATTTTGAGACCTTGTGGAGCATCATCGACCGGCAGTACTGTTTCCTCGGCTACAAGTACGAGCAGTATGGGCTGGACTGGGACGAGGTGCACGAACGCTATGCCCGCCGTGTGACCGACACGATGACCTGGGAACAGCTTTTCGAAGTGCTTTCCGAAATGGTGGCCGAATTGCGCGACGGTCATGTCAATCTCACCAGTGCGATGGGTACTTCGCAATACCGCGAATGGTTTGATGCCTATCCCCATAATTTCAGTGACAGCATTCAGCGCATCTATCTGGGAAAGGACTATACCGTTTCGTCGGCATTGACCTATCGGGTGCTGGAAAACAATATCGGGTACATCTATGTGGGCAGTTTCAATACGGGATTGGGCGACGGCAATCTGAGCCAGATGCTGTCCCTCCTCGCCATGTGCGACGGACTGATTGTCGATGTGCGTGACAACGGTGGAGGAGAGCTGACGAATGCTCAGCGTATGGCGGCCCGTTTTACGAACGAGAAAGTGCTGGTGGGGTATATGTGCCACAAGACCGGTACCGGCCATGACGATTTCTCCCGGCCTGGTCCTGTCTATATAGAGCCTGCAGACGGAGTGCGTTGGCAGAAGCCCGTTGTGGTACTCACCAACCGCCGTTCCTACAGTGCCACCAACGATTTTGTCAACTCGATGCGCCAGTTCCCGTTGGTCACTACGTTGGGCGACAAGACTGGCGGCGGCTCCGGTCTGCCTTTCACCTCTGAGTTGCCCTGCGGCTGGGGAATCCGGTTTTCTGCCAGTCCCATGTTCGACCCGTCGATGCAGCAGCTGGAGTTCGGCATTGACCCGGATGTCAAGGTGGACATGACGGTGGAGGACATGGCCCGCGGGCGTGACACAATGATTGAGCGAGCGTGTGAAATCCTGAAGAAATAGTGGGAAAATTTGTGAAATTCAAAAAGAACTTCTATCTTTGCACCCGTTCTATAGCATGACAAGCGCATGTGGCGTAATGGTAGCCGCGCCAGACTTAGGATCTGGTGTCGAGAGACGTGTAGGTTCGAGTCCTATCATGCGCACGGTGAGGGTGTGTCAGAATGACAAGTAGAATGACAGCCGTTTTCAATTTTGTCACACCCTCCTTTACGTTGAATCCACTGATGAATAACACAATATGAAAAATCTGTATGCAGTCTGTTTGGCAGGCCTGTCGCTACTGATGGCCGCCTGTACCCCTTCACCTCATGGTTGGCAGTTAGTCTGGGAGGATGATTTCGACCAGGACGGCACGTTTGATGCAGCGGTATGGAGCAAGATACCGCGTGGCGGTTCGGACTGGAACAACTTTATGTCCGACGATGATACCCTGTTTGCCGTGCGTGACGGCCAACTGATCCTGCGGGGCGTGCAGAACCTGACGCATCCCGAGGATACGGCTGCCTTCCTGACCGGTGGCCTGTACACCAAAGACAAGAAAACCTTCATGGACGGACGGCTGGAAATCAAGGCCAAACTGAACGGAGCAAAAGGAGCGTGGCCGGCTTTCTGGATGTTGCCGCAAGAGGGACAATGGCCGATGGGCGGAGAGATAGATATCATGGAACGCCTGAACCACGACAGTATCGCCTATCAGACCGTGCACTCGCATTACACTTACGATTTGGGATTCAAGGACACGCCTCCTCATGGAAGCACGGGACCTATTCATCCGGAGGATTACAACATCTATGCGGTCGAACTATATGCCGACAGCCTGTGCTTCTTCATCAATGATGTTCATACGTTCACGTATCCGCGTATCGAGACGGAGCAGGAGGGACAGTTCCCTTTTCACCAGCCGTTCTATCTGTTGGTGGATATGCAGCTGGGTGGTTCGTGGGTCGGAACGGTAGACCCTGCAGAAGTGCCGGTAGAGATGTACATCGACTGGGTGCGGTTCTATCAGAAGCCGAAGTGAAGCAGTCTCGTAAACTCTTTGTAGGATGGGAGATGCATGGGTGTTCGTCGGTATCCTTTTGGGGATAGGGGTGATAAGTTCTTTTGTTCTGGTGAAAAGTTCCACCAGGGAGGACGATGGTCTCGACGACCCTCGTCCTGACCAGTGGGAGGATTGGGAAACCGACCGGCTGAACCAGGAGAAGGAGGAGGACGAAGCATTCTGGGAAGCCCATTATGCCTCCGGCTCCTTTCCGTCGGCCACCGTGGAGTATGACGGTGCTCCGTCGGAGGAACCGGTGTACGATGACTGGCCAGCAGAGGAGATTGATGAGGAAGAAGCCGGGTATGAAGAGGAGGAAGAACCCGAAGAGGAGGATGAAGACTAACCTTCTTTTTCGGCAGACATTACTTCCGTTCCAGCTCCTGCAAGTTCTCCAGCCGTTTCGTTTCCAGGAACTCGTAGATACCACAGAGATGCTCGCGCACCCGCTGATGGCCGAATTCGTAGACCTTGGTCACCAGCCCGTCCAGGAAGTCACGGTCGTGGGACACCACGATGAGCGTACCGTCAAAATCCATCAGGGCCTGTTTGAGGATATCCTTGGTCTTCAGGTCCAGGTGGTTGGTCGGTTCGTCCAGGATGAGCAGGTTCACCGGCTCCAGCAACAGGCGCATCAGTGCCAGACGGGTCCGTTCGCCGCCCGACAGCACCTTCACCTTCTTCATCGATGCCTCCGGACTGCCGAACATGAAGGCCCCCAGCAGGTCGCGTATCTTGTTGCGGATGTCCCCTTTGGCCACCTCGTCGATGGTCTGGAACACCGTCAGGTTCTCGTCGAGCAGCGAAGCTTGGTTCTGGGCAAAGTAGCCGATCTGCACATTGTGCCCCAGGGTGAGCGTCCCTTCGTGCTCCAGTTCTCCCATGATGCACTTCACCAGTGTGGACTTGCCTTCTCCGTTGCGCCCTACAAACGCCACCTTGTCGCCCCGTTCGATGGTGAGTGAAGCGTTGCGGAACACCACATGGTCGCCATACATCTTTCCTACGCCGTCCATCGTCACCGGATAGCTTCCGCTCCGGGGCGAGGGCGGGAATTTCAGTCGCAGTGCCGACGTGTCCTCCTCGTCCACTTCCACCAGTTGCAGCTTTTCGAGCATCTTCACGCGGCTCTGTACCTGCAGGGTCTTGCTGTACGTTCCCTTGAAACGCTCGATGAAGTCCTTCGTCTCCTGAATCATTTTCTGTTGCTCTTCGTACTGCTTCATCTGTTGTTCGCGCCGCTCCTGGCGCAGTACGAGGTAGTGCGAGTAGTTCACCTTGTAGTCATAGATACGTCCCATGGTCACTTCGATGGTACGGGTCGTGATGTTGTCCACAAACTTCCGGTCGTGGCTGATGACGACCACCGCCTTGGCACTGTTCATCAGGAATTCCTCCAGCCACCCGATGGATTCGATGTCCAGGTGGTTGGTCGGTTCGTCCAGCAGCAGGACGTCAGGGTTCTGCAGCAGCAGTTTGGCCAGTTCGATGCGCATTCGCCAGCCACCGCTGAAGTCGCTGGTGGGCCGGTGGAAGTCCGAACGCTCGAAGCCCAGTCCCAGTAAGGTCTTTTCTACATCCTCCTCAAAATGTGTCAGGTCGATGGCATAGAACTTCTCGCTCAGTGCAGCCACCTTCTCGATGAGTGCCATGTACGAATCGCTCTCATAGTCGGTGCGGGTCGCCAGTTCGTTGTTCATCTGCTCTATCTCCGTCTCCATGGCATGCAGGTGGGCGAAAGCCAGCGATGCCTCCTCGAACACCGTTCGTCCGTCCTCCGTCATGAGGTGTTGGGGCAGATAAGCGATGACGCAGTCTTTCGGGGCGGTGACCTTGCCACGGGTCGGTTGCCGTACTCCTGCCAATATCTTCAGCAGAGTCGATTTGCCCGCCCCGTTCTTGCCCATGAGGGCGATGTGGTCTTTTTCGTTGATTTGGAAACTGATGTCGCTAAACAAGGTGGTGCCGCTGAATTCCACGGCCAAGCCATCTACTGATACCATAATTCTTCTATTTTTTTTTGTAATTAACTGATTTGTAAACTGTCTTATTCATTCAAGGCACCGCAGTGGGGACAAATCCCCTTGTTGCGCATCTTGGCCCCGCAAGCTCCGCAGGCGTACGGATAGCCGTGCGACAGCCGCAAGTGGCGGATGCACCATAGGGTATATCCGACGAGGCAGACATAGGCCAGATAGACCCACACATACGTGAAGAACACGTAGAGAAGGATGCAGAACGAGGCCAGTCCCAACAGGTAGAATGCAGCCACTTCCAGCGTGGTCTGGTGGAAAAGGTCGTCGAGCATCGCAATGCCGAACACCACGATGAGTCCTACACTGACGATGAACAGGCCCAGGATGAAAGGTACATCGAACGGATTGAGCGTCGGGGCATAATAATACCGCTCCCAGGTTTGCGGCACAAAGTGCTGCAGGCTGTTGTACAGCGTGGCAGAGGCGGCCATCAGCCAGGACAGGGTGACAGGAAATACACTGTCGATATCGTTCAGCCCGAGGAACTTGACCGGTTTCCGGCTGTAGGTGCGATGGGCTAGCCACAGGAAGAAGACGGCCAGCACCAGAAAGAACGGGAGGGTATGCGAACGGCTGAACCAGTGGATACATTGGGAGATAGGATCTACCGGCACAATGTTGTGCAGCAAGTGCCTTTCGCGTATCCAGCCGATGGTTTCCTGATCGCGGGCCACCTTCACCCATACCGAGTCCACCGCATCGTCCGGATGGACGGCCAGTTCTGCCACCACCAGTTCATCCCCTTGGATCACGGCGATGGAATCCCGGAAGGGCAACTGGTGCAGCCACAGGGTGTCGGCTAGTACCTCGAAGTTGCTGTTCTGTGCATAGGCACGGGCCTCCAGGCAGGAGAGCGAGTCCTGTTCCCGTTGTGCTTCCGTATCTCCGGTCAGCGGCAGCGGGCGGTAATAGCAGGCCGATACGATAAGGGCAATCAGTCCGCACACTCCTATCCAATACTTATTTTTCTGCATAGACTTTCATTTGACATGCCTTGCAGTCGAACTGCAGGCGGAACCGTTTGCCGTCGCCGCTCACCAGGAAGAAAGGTTCGCGATAAGGCGGCCGTACTTTGTGATGGATGGGACACCATCCCATGCTGTAACGCAGGCAATGCTTGCAGAACATCAGGGCTACAGCCGGAGGAGCCACCCGTTCGAAAGCCGGTTCGATGCGCTCCACCCCATGCTGGCGGTAGAACGCTTCGGCGGCTGTATTCATCACATTGCCCAAATACGTCAGCTCTTTTTGCGGGAACGGATGCCGGGTCTCACTCCATTCAGCCCGTTCCTGGCGGTAGTTGATGCGCCGGGCCTGCAGCAGCCGTTCGATGGTGCGCCGCCGCAAGTCCGACAGTTCGGACAAAGGGATGAACCAGTTGTCCGAGCAGGAAATGCGTATGTCGCTTGCCTCAAACGGCGTATTGCCCAGTTTGCCAAGCTGCGTCTTGAGGTTCTCCTCCTGAGGAGTACGGGCCGGCTCCTTCGCCCGTTCCAGGGTGACGCACACCTGATTATCGTCCTCGTCCGTAGCCGTCAAGGTAAAGCCGAACGCATTTTCCGTCAGTTCCAGGTCCACAGCCAGCTTCCGTTCTGCCGACTTCTTCTGCATCAGCCGGTCGAATTCCTGGTCAAAGTTCCGGTAGAGGGGAGTCTTGGGAGCCACACGCGGCATTTCCTGCGGATAGAGCCGGTTGCTCTCCACCCGGTTCACCCGGAAACCATGCAGCTTGCCTTGCGCATCCAGGTAGCACAACCCGTCACCGTTGCTGAACGATTGGATGCCTGCCACCGTCAGGTAATTCCCCCGTACCTCTTTCACGGTGCCCACTGCCTCACCCAGCGATTTGGGCGTATCGAACGAAAAGATGCCCGGATTGCGTCCATGAATGAAGTAGTCGGTAAACCCACGGCTGAAGCTCTTGTCCAGCTGAGGACGGAACAGGAACCGGACGCTGCCCGATGAGGCCCGGCGGTATTCCTTTCGCCTTTTCAGGATAGCATCGAGCCGTTGGCGGTAGTAGGCTGTGACATTCTTCACGTAAGCCACATCCTTCAGCCGCCCCTCTATCTTGAGCGACGAAGCCCCCGCATCCAGCAATGCTTCGAGGTGGTCACTTTGGTTCATGTCTTTCAGCGAAAGCAGGTGTTTGCCTCGGGCAATGGTCTTCCCGTCAGCATCGGTCAGGTCGAACGCCAGCCGGCAGAACTGGGCGCATTCGCCCCGGTTGGCACTGCGTCCGAAACAAGCCTGACTGACATAACACTGTCCGCTGTAGCTCACACACAAGGCCCCGTGCACAAAGACCTCCAGCGGTGTGTCGGGACAGGCCCGGTGGATGCGGCTGATTTCTTCCAGGCTCAGTTCGCGTGCCAACACCACCTGGCGGAAGCCAGCTTCCGCCAGAAAGCGTACCTTCTCCACATTGCGGTTGTCTGTCTGTGTACTGGCATGGAGAGGGATAGGCGGCAAGTTCAGTCGGGTGATACCCATGTCCTGTACGATAAGGGCATCCACGCCGATGCGGTAGAGCTGCCAGATCATCTCTTCCGTCTCCTTCAGTTCCTCCTCCTTCAGCAAGGTATTTACCGTGACATAGATGCGGACATTGTACACGTGGGCAAACGCCACCAGTTCCGCAATATCCTCCAGCGAGTTGCCGGCCGCTGCCCGTGCCCCGAAGCGGGGCGCACCTATATAGACAGCATCCGCCCCGTGCAGGACAGCTTCCCGTCCGCATTCCAGATTCCTGGCAGGAGCCAGCAGTTCGATAGGCCGTTGTTCCTTCATCATTCAATGGTGTTGATATCGTAAGGAGTGGTCTGGTAGACATAATAGTTCAGCCAGTTGGAGAACAGCAGGTTCGCGGTGCTGCGCCAGCGGACAATCGGCCCCTTGTCCGGACAATCGTCGCGGTAATAGTTCTTCGGCATGTCGATGGGCAGCCCCTTGCCCAAGTCGCGGCGGTATTCCGTGTCCAGCGTGAAGGGGGAATACTCCGAGTGTCCCGTCACGAAGATTTCGCGTCCACCCCGGGCCATCACGATATGTACGCCCGATTCTTCCGACTCCGAGACAATCTGCAGGTCCTTGCACTGCTCGATGTCAGCCCTCCTCACCTCCGTATGCCGGCTGTGAGGGACATAGAACTCGTCGTCGAATCCCCGGAAGATGGGCAGATGTTCGAATCCCGGACAGACGCGATGCTTGAAGATGCCGAACATCTTCTTGTCCAGCGGGTGCTTGGGGATGCCGTGGTGGAAATACAGCCCGGCCTGTGCAGCCCAACAAATATATAAGGTAGAAGTGACATGCGTCCGTGCCCATGTAAAGACATCCGAAATCTCATCCCAGTAGTTCACTTCCTCGAACTCCAGGTGTTCCACAGGCGCACCGGTGACAATCATCCCGTCGAACTTCTCGTTGCGCATCAGTTCGAAGTCGCGGTAGAACGCCATCATGTGTTCGATGGGCGTATTCTTCGATGTATGGCTTTTGAGCTTCATGAAGCTGACTTCGATTTGCAGGGGCGAGTTCGACAACAACCGTATCAAGTCGGTTTCCGTCGTAATCTTGATAGGCATCAGGTTGAGCACCACAATCTTCAGCGGACGGATGTCCTGCGTGGTGGCGCGTGTACTGCCGATGACGAAGATGTTCTCCTGTTCCAGCAGGCTGATGGCAGGAAGTTTATCGGGTAGATTCAGTGGCATGTTTTCTCCTTGTTTTTTTGGTTACGCCCGCAAAAATACGAATTTATTCGGCTGTGCGCATCGTTTTTTAGGAATATTCTTGTTTTTCGTGGTGAGCGGGCAATCCTTCATCCTGGTCCGAAAGCCTCGCAAAGTCATTCTCCACGAGTTTGATTCATCTTAACCCAAGTTTGATACCAGATAATTCTAATAATTCCAAGAACTGGCCGGCATACAGTGGCGCATTGCCGTGCCGGAGAACGTGGACAAGGACAGCGGCATGTATTTCCTTAGCCCACATTGCAGCCATTAATCATGTAACTCATTGACTTCCAATATCAGGATTTTTCGAAGTCCGATTTGGGTGTAGCATGGATTTTCTCTTTCCCAAAG
>SFDG01000049.1 GCA_004558305.1 Phocaeicola plebeius | reverse complement strand
TAACTGTTTAAATCCTAAAAAACAAGTGGAGGCTCAGGATTCATTGTGTGCAGTGATCGAAGCGGTCATTGCGATAAAAGAAAATTTCAAGCAAGATTATATTATTGATATACTGTTGGGCAAGGAGACATCGGAGGTGTTGGCGCATCGCCACGAGAACCTGGATGTCTTTGGCTCCGGACAGGGGGAGGACGATCGTTGGTGGAACGCGGTCATCCGTCAGGCGCTGATTGGCGGCTATCTGACCAAGGATGTGAACGATTGCGGCCTGTTGAAGGTGACACCGGCCGGCAAGAAGTTCCTCAAGTCGCCCCAGTCGTTCAAGATTGTGGAAGATACCGACTTCGAGGAAGAGGAGGTGGAAGACATGCCGATGCGGAGCGGCGCTTCGTGTGCCGTCGATCCGGGCCTGTTCTCCATGCTGAAGGACTTGCGCAAGAAGATGTCGAAAAAGCTCGATGTTCCTCCGTATGTCATCTTCCAGGATCCGTCGCTCGAAGCTATGGCGACCATCTATCCGGTGACGCTCGAAGAACTGCAGAACATTCCCGGCGTGGGAGCCGGAAAGGCCAAGCGCTATGGCAAGGAGTTCTGCGAACTGATCAAGAAGCATTGTGAGGAGAACGAAATAGACCGCCCCGAGGATATGCGGGTACGCACGGTGGCCAACAAGTCGAAACTGAAGGTGTCCATTATCCAGAGCATCGACCGGAAGGTAGCGCTGGATGACATCGCCAATGCCAAGGGCATCGATTTTCAGGAACTGCTGGACGAAATCGAGGCTATTGTCTATTCGGGCACCAAACTGAACATCGACTATTTCCTGGACGAGATTATGGATGAAGATCATTTGGAGGATATCTACGATTACTTCAAGGAGTCGACCACCGACAAGATTGACGATGCCATGGACGAACTGGGTTCCGACTATACGGAGGACGAAATCCGTCTGGTTCGTATAAAGTTCATCTCGGAAATGGCCAACTGATGCTCTGCCAGACGCTGGACAGACTGCCATTTTGCTGGCTGATCTGGGCACAGTGAAGAATCTGTAAACCGTTAACCAATACCTTTGGATTCTTCTCTGTGCCCAGATTGACAATTTGATAGGGTCGTGTTGGAATACATCCTCGTTTTTATCTCTTCTTTTAAGAAAAATTTAGAACCCTTCATTTCCCACTTTCGAAGAAAATGACTAATTTTGCACGCAATAAAATCTAAAGCATAAAGCCCTATGTCATTTATTGCAGATAAAGTTGTAATGGACGGATTGACGTACGATGATGTATTGTTGATTCCCGCCTATTCGGATGTATTACCCAAAGCAGTCGAACTCACGACTAAGTTCTCACGCAACATCGAGTTGAAAATTCCTTTTGTGACAGCCGCCATGGATACGGTGACGGAAGCACAGATGGCCATTGCCATTGCCCGTGAAGGGGGTATCGGTGTCATCCACAAGAATATGCCCATTGAGGAACAGGCCCGTCAGGTGGCCATCGTCAAGCGTGCGGAGAACGGTATGATCTATGACCCTGTGACCATCAAGCGGGGGTCTACCGTCAAGGATGCCCTCGACATCATGTCGGAATACAAGATTGGTGGTATTCCTGTGGTGGATGATGAAAACTATCTGGTAGGTATCGTCACTAACCGCGACCTTCGTTTCGAGACTGACAATGACAAGCGCATTGACGAAGTGATGACGAAGGAGAACATCGTTACGACCTCTCCCGGTACGGACATGGAAACCGCTTCCAAGATTCTGCAGGAAAACAAGATTGAGAAACTGCCCGTTGTCGACAAGGACGGACGTCTCATCGGATTGATTACGTATAAGGACATTACCAAGGCGAAGGACAAGCCCATGGCCTGCAAGGATGCTCTGGGCCGTTTGCGCGTGGCTGCCGGCGTCGGAGTGACGACGGATACCCTGCAGCGCATGGAGGCCTTGATCAATGCGGGTGCCGATGCGATTGTCATTGACACGGCCCATGGCCATTCGCTCTCGGTCATCGAGAAGCTGAAGGAAGCCAAGAAGCGTTTCTCGAATGTGGATATCGTGGTCGGTAATATCGCTACCGGCGATGCCGCCAAGATGCTGGTAGAGGCAGGTGCCGATGCAGTAAAGGTGGGTATCGGTCCGGGTTCTATCTGTACGACGCGTGTGGTAGCCGGTGTGGGTGTACCGCAGCTGACGGCTGTCTATGATGTGGCCAAGGCTCTCGAAGGAACGGGTGTGCCCTTGATTGCCGATGGCGGTCTGCGCTATTCGGGCGATGTGGTGAAGGCGTTGGCGGCCGGCGGCTATTCGGTCATGATTGGTTCGTTGGTGGCCGGTACGGAAGAATCGCCGGGCGACACCATTATCTTCAATGGCCGTAAGTTCAAGTCGTATCGTGGCATGGGTTCGCTCGAAGCCATGGAGAACGGCTCGAAGGACCGTTATTTCCAGGCTGGTACGACCGATGTCAAGAAACTGGTGCCGGAAGGCATTGCTGCCCGTGTTCCTTACAAAGGCTTCCTCTGCGAAGTCATCTACCAGCTGGTAGGCGGTCTCCGTTCGGGAATGGGGTATTGCGGTGCGCACAATATCGCCGAATTGCACAATGCCAAGTTCACTCGCATTACCAATGCCGGTGTGCTGGAAAGCCATCCGCACGATGTAGCCATCACCAGCGAAGCACCCAACTATAGTCGTCCCAATAACTGATAACCGAAGATGAACAATAGTCAGGAGGATGTGTCAACAGCCAATGTCAGGCGGTGTTGACACACCCTCTTGTTTTTATGGATACCTATATGCAAGCCCTGAAGACCTTTCTCTGTATGTTGTTGGCCGGTGGGGGAATTGTCGGTGCTTTGGCCGACAATCCGCCTTCTTCGTTGTTTTCTGTCAACGGGAAGTCCGTATCGGTCGATGAGTTCACCCAGTATGTACGGCAGTCCGAACCGCAAGGTGAGGGAGTCCTGAAACGTTGTCTCGACCGGTACATTGATTTCCGGCTGAAAGTGGAGGATGCCCTGTCGGCCCGGATGGACACGCTCCCGCAGTTCCGTCAGCAATGTGCCGTGCTGCAGGGAGAGGTACTGAAGGACTATCTGCTCAGTGAGGAACGGATGGACAGGGCTTGTGAAGAAATGTACCGGAAGCGTTCCGAGCGGCTCTTGTCGGATACATGGGTGGAACTGACTTGTTTCACCCTGCCGTTGCAGCAACATGCCACCCGTGCGGAGGTGCAGCAGGCGGAAGACTGCATGAAGATCGTGTACGAGCGTCTGCAGGCCGTGCCTTCCTTGTCCGGCCTGCCCGCTGACACGCGGAAGGGGATGACGGTGCAGGAACATGTATGGAGGCCGATGCGGGGCATGTTGAAAGAGTTTTCAGAACGCTTGGAGCAGCTGAAGGACGGTGAAGTCTCCGCTCCTTTCTTCTCGCCGTTAGGCATCCATCTGTTGGTGGTGTATAACCGCCGGGAGGGTATCAGTGAAGAGGCGGCCCGCCGTTTCTGGAGCGAATACTGGGCGGAGGCCGGCGACCGCCATCCGGCTCTCGACTCCTTGCGCTTCCTTCAATGGAAAGAAGGCAGACTGGCCGATCCTGTCCTTCACCGCCAGTTGGAGGAGGTACGGGAGGGGTTGCTGGCCACGTATTGGGATTTGCAGCATACGTCCGATATGGCCGCTGCTCCCGTGGCGGACGAAACCATTCTGGCTGATTATTTTAGCCGTCACCGGAAGGAGTATAGGTGGAACTTGCCGCATTACAAAGGGGCGGTGGTCCAGTGTGCCGGCAAGAAGGCGGCTTCCAAAATCCGCAAGCGGTTGAAGAAACTGCCCGTGACGGACTGGGCCGACGAGCTGAGGCGCCTGCAGGCAGAGCATCCGGAGTGGGAGGCCCGGATGGAATGCGGACTGTTCCGCATCGGGCAGAACGCTTATGTGGACAAGATGGCCTTTCATTGCGGGGAGCTTCCTGCGGCCGATCCGTCCTATACCTTTATCATGGGGAAGCGGCTGGACAACGGTCCCGATGACTTCCGCGACGTCCTGCCCCAGTTGCAGGCCGACTACCGACAATGGTATGCGTCCTCCCGCCTGCAACGGTTGAGGGACAAGTACCGGGTTGAAATCCACGAAGACATTTTAAAAACCGTTAATTGTAGCGGGAATGAATGAATAATCAGTAATTAATATGTATCTTCGTTCGCTAAAACTTATGACAGTATGAAACGGACCGTCATTCTATGCGCAGGGGCTGTGTTGGCAGGGCTTTCGGTGGCTTGCCGGCAGGCGGTGGACCATCGGGGGAAGACTCCGCTGGTAGAGGTGGGGCGTGCCTTTCTCTATAAGGAAGATGTCCTGTCTGCCCTCCCGGCCGGACTGAAAGGACCGGACAGCCTGGCGTTTGTGGAAAAGTACATCCGTGGATGGGTGGAAGATGTGCTGCTGTACGAGAAGGCCGAAGGGAACATTCCCGACAACCTGAAGATGGAGGAGCGGGTGGCTTCCTATCGCCGGTCCTTGATCATGCACGCTTATCAGGAGGAGCTGGTGGCCCAGAAACTGGGAAATGAGGTGACGGAGGAAGAAATCGAGCAATACTATACCGACCACCCCGACCTGTTTCGGGCCGAGCAGCCCTATGTCAAGGGCTTGTTCATCAAATCCCCGCTGAACACGCCCAAGCTGTCACAGGCCCGTGTCTGGTACCGGAAGAACACCCAGGACGCCTTGGACCAGTTAGAGAAATTCAGCATCAGCGGTGCCGTCAGCTTCGACTATTTCTACGACCGGTGGATGCCGGTGTCCGACCTGGCCGCCAAAATACCCTTGAAAGCGTTGGAGAGCGATGCGGGCTATCTGGAGCACCAGCGCAATGTGGAAGTGCGCGATACGGCGTATTGCTACCTGCTGCATGTAGAGCAGTACCTTGCCAAGGGGAAGCAGCTGCCCATTGAATATGCGAAGAACGAGATAAAAAACCTATTAATCAATCTGAAGCGGGTGGATTTCATCCGGAAGGTCAAGGAAGACCTCTACCGCGAAGCTTCGGACGAGAACGACATTATTTATTATTGAAGATGGAGAAACAGAACGTTGTAAAAGTATTTTTGAGTATGCTGTTGTGTGCCTTCGGCCTCTGCGCCGGTGCGCAGGACAATGTCATCGACGAAGTGGTATGGGTAGTGGGCGATGAGGCCATCCTGAAGTCGGATGTGGAGAACGAACGACTCAATGCCCAGTACGAGAACCGTCGTTTCAGCGGCGACCCTTATTGTGTCATTCCGGAAGAACTGGCAGTGCAGAAACTCTTCCTGCATCAGGCGGAGCTGGACAGTGTCATCGTGGGCGACCAGGAGGTGCTGCAGCAGGTGGAAACCCGTCTTTCCTGGTTGCAGGACCAGATTGGTTCCCGCGAAAAGATGGAGGAGTATTACAACATGACCTACACGCAGATCCGGGAGATGGTGCGCGACAATGTGCGCGACGGTGAGACCGTGCGGTCCATGCAGCGCAAGATTATCGGTGACATCAAGCTGACACCGGCAGAGGTGCGCAACTATTTCAGCCGTTTGCCGCAGGACAGCATTCCTTTTGTCCCCACCCAGGTGGAAGTGCAGATTATCACGCAGGAGCCCAAAATCAGTGACGAGGAAATTGAGCGGGTCAAGAAGCAATTGCGCGAGTTCACCGACCGTATCAACAAAGGGGAGACCTCTTTCTCTACCTTGGCGCGTTTCTATTCCGAAGACCCCGGATCGGCCCGTAAGGGTGGCGAATATGGGTTTACCGGACGCGGACAGCTCACTCCCGAGTTTGCCAATGTCGTGTTCAACCTGACAGACCCCAAGAAAATCTCCAAGGTGTTCGAAACGGAATACGGCTATCATATTGCCCAGCTCATCGAACGGCGTGGCGATCGCGTCAGCTACCGTCACATCCTCATCAAGCCCAAAGTGGACGAGAAGGACATTGAGGTAGCCTTGAACCGGCTGGACTCCATTGCCAACGATATCCGCAAGGGCAAGTTCAGCTTCGACGATGGTGCCACCTGGATTTCGCAGGACAAGGACACCCGCAACAACCATGGCCTGCTGGCCAATCCGGAGAACAGCACCTCCCGGTTTGAGATGGATGCACTGGCCGGACTGGTGTCGCAGGAACTGGCTAAGGTAGTGGCCGACATGGAGATCGGCGAGGTGTCGAAGCCGTTCACCATGATCAATTCGAAGGGCAAGGAGGTCTGCGCCATTGTCAAGCTCAAGAACCGTATCGACGGGCACAAGGCCACCATTACCGAAGACTACCAGCGCCTCAAGAGCATCGTGACCGAGAAGCGGGGAGAGGAAAAGTTGCAGAAATGGATTCTCGAAAAGCAGAAGAGTATCTATGTCCGCATCAGTCCCAACTGGCGCCAGTGCGAGTTCAAGTACCCGGGATGGATCAAGAAGTAATCGCTTATCAGCATGACGGACAACAAGAAACGTACCTCAGGAAATAGGCATAGAATACTGCTCATAGGTGTTCTGTGCCTGTTCGGCTTTTGTCTGCTGGCCCAGACAACGCGCAAGACCGGACAGACGGGGGCCAAGCAACCTCCCAAGAGCAAGGTATACCTGCTCCATTCCGATGTGCTGCGCAAGGATGCCCGCATCCCCGATGCACAGGTCGTGGTGGGCAATGTGGTGTTCCGCCACGACAGTGTCTACATGTATTGTGACAGTGCGTATTATTATGACCAAATCAGTTCGTTCGAGGCGTTCAGCAACGTACGCATGGAGCAGGGAGATACCCTTTTCCTGTATGGCGACCACCTGTTCTACGACGGCAATACCCAGATTGCCGAGATGCGGGAGAACGTGCGGATGGAGAACCGCAATACCACGCTGCTGACCGACAGCCTGAACTACGACCGCCTCTTTAACCTGGGATATTATTTCGACGGAGGTACGCTGATGGACGAGGAGAATGTGCTCACGTCCGATTGGGGAGAGTACAACCCTTCTACCAAACAGGCCGTGTTCAACTATAATGTCAAGCTGGTCAATGCCAGTTTCACCCTGACATCCGACACCCTTCAGTACAATACAGCCAGCAAGGTGGCGGACATCGTGGGACCTTCGGACATCGTGAGCGATGCCCACCACATCTATTCCGAGCAGGGCACGTATGATACGCAGGCCGGATGGGCCTGGCTCTACCAGCGTTCCGTGCTCAGCAGTGGCGGCCGGCAGCTGACGGGCGACACGCTGTTTTACGACCGCGACCGGGGAGTGGGCGAAGCCTTTACGGATGTGGTGCTCACTGATACGGTCAACAAGAACCTGATGAAGGGGGAGTACGGCTACTACGACGAACACCGCAAGTATGCATTTGCCACCCGGAATGCACTGGCGGTGGACTATTCGCAGGGCGACAGCCTGTTCCTGCACGGCGATACCCTGATGCTGGAAACCTTCCACCTCGCCACCGACTCCATGTACCGCGAGATGCGGGCCTTCCACAAGGTGAGGTTCTACCGCACGGATGTGCAGGGCGTGTCCGATTCGTTGGTCTTCTCGACGGCCGACAGTTGTCTGACCCTCTATCACGATCCGGTGGTGTGGAACGGGAACCAGCAGTTGCTGGGCGAGCGTATCCTGCTGTACATGAATGACAGCACCATCGATTGGGCCCACATCATCAACCAGGCTTTGTCGGTCGAGGAAATCGACTCTACCATGTACAATCAGGTGACCGGGAAGGAAATGAAAGCCTATTTCCGCGACGGCCAGATGCACAAGACGGAAGTCATCGGCTCCGTGCGGGTGGTCTATTACCCCATGGATTCAGACAGTACCCTCATCGGGATGAACGTGTCTGAAACCAGCCAGCTGGATATCTATCTGGAAAACCAGAAAATCGAGAAGATGGTGATGTTCCCCAAGTCGACGGGAACACTTTATCCGCTGTTCCAGATTCCCCAGGACAAGAAGAAGCTGGGAAATTTCGTCTGGTTCGACTATCTGCGTCCGCGCAGCAAGGCCGATGTGTTCCGTTGGGAGGACAAGAAGGCAGGCGATGTGTTGAAGAAGAATGTGCGCGGACCCATCGAACTGCCCAACCAGCATCTGTTTGACAAGCGGCCGGCGCAGAATCGGCCGGTGGCCCTGGATTCCATGTCCGTACCTGTTCCGGCGGATACGACGGCCCTTGTTCCCGATACGGCCCGGGTGGCCGACCCACAGAGTATTAACGAAAAGAAGAAGGAGGAATAAACGATGGGAATGTTTACCATGAGAAAGCCACGGGCGTACCATCACGAGTACATCTATGTGGACGAACGGAAGGAAAAACTGCAGAAAATAGAAGAAACGGCCAAGCGTGACCTGGGTATGTTGCCCCCCAAGGAATTCAGTCCCGAGGATATCCGGGGAAAGTTCGTGGAGGGCACCACGCACCTCAAACGCCGGAAGGAAAGCGGACGGAAGCCCCTGGCCTATGGAACGCTCTTTGTGGCGATTCTGATTTTGATGTATATTCTCCACTATCTCGTCACCGGCGAGTTTACCCTGTAAGGTTATGAGCGACATTATCCGTCTATTGCCAGATTCCGTTGCCAATCAGATTGCAGCGGGCGAAGTCATTCAGCGTCCGGCCTCTGTGGTCAAGGAACTGGTGGAGAATGCCATCGATGCCGGGGCCACCCGTATCGATGTGTCTGTGACAGATGCCGGGAAGACCTGCATCCAGGTGATTGACGACGGGAAGGGCATGTCCGAAACCGATGCCCGCCTGGCCTTCGAGCGTCATGCTACTTCCAAGATCCGGGAGGCGGCCGACCTGTTTGCGCTGCATACCATGGGATTCCGTGGAGAGGCGCTGGCCTCCATTGCGGCTGTGGCGCAGGTGGAGCTGCGTACCTGCCAGGAAGGCGACCAGTTGGGTACGGCCCTGGTGATAGCCGGTTCCAAGATAGAGAACCAGGAGGCGGTGGCCTGTCCCAAGGGCAGCAATTTCTGTGTGAAGAATCTGTTCTTCAATGTCCCGGCCCGTCGCAAGTTCCTCAAGTCCAACCAGACGGAACTGAGCAACATTCTGGTGGAATTCGAACGCATCGCGTTGGTCAATCCCACCATTACCTTTACGTTGCGGCATAATGATACCGAACTGTTCCATTTGCCGGCCCTGTCGCTGCGGCAGCGTATCATGGGAGTGTTCGGCAAGAAACTCAACCAGGATTTGCTGACCCTCGACATCGACACTTCCATGGTGAAAATCCATGGATTTATCGGCAAGCCTGAGGCGGCCCGTAAGAAAGGGGCCCGCCAGTTCTTCTTTGTCAACGGACGCTTCATGCGTCATCCATATTTCCACCGGGCGTTGGCCGATGCCTACGAGCATTTGATACCTGTGGGCGAGCAGATGTCCTATTTCCTGTATCTGGAAGTCGACCCTGCTCACCTCGATGTGAACATCCATCCCACCAAGACGGAAATCAAGTTCGAGAACGAACAGGCCATCTGGCAGATTCTTTCGGCGGCAGTGAAGGAAACACTGGGCCGTTTCAATGCCGTGCCTTCCATCGACTTCGATACGGAAGGTATGCCCGATATTCCGGCCTACGATGGCGGAGGAAGGGGAGAGAGTGGTTCCACCGTTCCGTCCACTTCGTTCGATCCCAGTTACAATCCGTTTGCCTCTTCGGGGGCTGCTCTTCCTCCCTCCTCCTATTCTTCGTCCCGTTATTCCCGATCGGGAATGGGGTGGGAACCGTTCTATCAAGGACTTGAAGCATCGTCCGGATCTTCTTCCGACAGTGCTGAACCCGA
This sequence comes from Phocaeicola plebeius, assembly GCA_004558305.1. Lineage (GTDB taxonomy): Bacteria > Bacteroidota > Bacteroidia > Bacteroidales > Bacteroidaceae > Phocaeicola > Phocaeicola plebeius_B. Next base: position 7,044 of record SFDG01000049.1, on the reverse strand, counting down.
TTTCTCCGCACTGGCATTTGAAGAGGAGGAGGCACCGTCTTCTCCGTCAGCTCCCCTGTCGGAAGCACCGTCTGTGACTTCCGTGGTCCAGTCTGCCGCCCAGCACTTTCAGTACAAGGGCAGTTATATCCTCACTTCGGTCAAGTCGGGACTGATGATCATCGACCAGCAACGGGCGCATATCAATATCCTGTACAACCAGTATCTGAATCAGATGGAGAACCGGAGGAACGCTTCTCAACGGATGCTGTTCCCCGATATGGTACACTTCTCTCCCGCCGAAGTGCCAGTGCTGGAAAGCATCCTCCCCGACCTTTCCGCTTTGGGATTTGACCTGAGTCCGTTGGGTGGCGGTTCGTATGCCATCAATGGTATTCCAGCCGGCATCGAGGGACTCAGCCCGGAGGCCCTGGTGATGGGGATGGTGCAGACGGCCATCGAGAAGGGGTGCAAGGTGAAAGAGGAAGTGCAGGGTCTGCTGGCCCTCTCGTTGGCCCGTCAGGCAGCCATTGTTCCCGGACAGGTGCTGACCAACGAAGAGATGAACGACCTGGTCGACCGGTTGTTCGAGTTGCCCACTCCGAACTACACGCCCGACGGCAAGCTGGTGCTCTCGGTGGTGAAGGAGGAGGAACTGGAGAAGCGGTTCAACAACTGATGTCTTGATTAGTAATATTCTTGTTAGTAATAAAGATATTACTTATCTTTGCATAAGAATAACAGTGAAAAGATTATGGAGAATAAGCCTTTTATATTCGGCGTTGCGACATCGGGAGACAACTTTACAGACAGCAGAATTCAAGGAGTCTAAAACCTTCCAGAAGCGGCTGTCCTGCGAGCCGTCATTGAGGGGGGCATAGTGAGTTTATCACGCAGGAGGTGCTGCAAAAGTATCAGCTGGGTTCGTCGGCAAATGTAAGTATCGTCAAAAGGGCTTTGGTCAAAAAGGAACTTATAGAGATAGAAAAACGCCAGGTTATTATTCCCGATCCGGTGATGAAAGTGTGGCTTAAAAGGGAACTGGGATTATAATGCTCCTCTGTAGGGGCTGACGGGTAAGACCTGTCGCAATGGCTATATTTCCCTAAATCAGATGTTTGTCAGTATATTACCCAAAGAGTCCGCACTTTTATGAAGGACTTTGTTGTCTTGATAACGCCGAGATGAATACTCGTTCCATATTAGCTTGCTTTATCCTTATTTCGCTGCTAAGTTATATAATTATCAGTATATTCCAAAATGAATATACATTTTTATGAGGGAGTTTTTGGCAGATATATACACTTTTATGAGGGAGTTTATAAAGAGTTCATACACTTTTATGAGGGACTTCACTGAATTTGGACAAGATGCGCGGCCGATACATGGCGGAGCAGATACTGCCCATGATAGTGGTGTGCATCCTTGGTGCGCTTCTTACGTGTGAATTTTAATTTTATCTGTCATCTGTCACCAATATATTGCAAATATCTAATATACAAGTTGTAAAGTGGTGACAGATGGGGTGACAGACGATATTGTCTGTCACCGACACACCTTGCGGTATTTCAAGGAAAGGGTAGATGATGAAAACATGTCACACTTGTTCCACGGCCTTTGTCACGGTTGTTCCCATTCGGTTGTCACGACTCTTCCATGAAGTTGGAACGACTGTGACAAAGCCTGTCGTCATGACGGGTTTTTCGCTACCCTCGTGCATGTAGGGCGGGTAGAGACTGTACATGGTACTTGTCCCTATGGGCGGAAGAACCCGTCCCTGCCGCCGGAAGACCCCGTTCCTCCGGCCATAGGGACGGGTTCTTTTGTCGCTTGCCGTTTCCCCGACAGGCCCTTGGCCGCATGTGCCCGAAGCATACCGAACAGCTATCCCAAAGGTTTTCTTCTGAAAAATTAGGAAACTTCAAATATTAAGCGTATCTTTATCGCGTTTTTGAGAGCTATAAACATTACTACTTACTTTTATTCTAATCTTACTCTATGTTTAAACTATTTCATGGTTTCCAGCTGGTGGAAACTTACCATGAGTTGAAGAAAACCCGTCGGCAAGCCGAGAATAGATTGCCGGGGCGAATCGTTAAGTTGTCGATAGCTACCATTGTGGCACTGGTCTTGTGGCTGTTGCCGATGGAAGCATACGGAATTGCCGGACTTACCGTCATCGAGCAGCGCTTGATTTCGATTTTCGTATTTGCTACCTTGATGTGGGTATTCGAGGCTGTTCCGGCATGGACCACTTCCATGCTGGTGGTGGTCATTCTCCTCTTGTCGGTGTCGGACAGCAGTTTCTGGTTCTTCGAACAAGGGTATGCGCCCGATGTGCTGGGACAGTCGGTGAAGTACAAGTCTATCCTGCACTGCTTTGCCGACCCCATCATCATGCTGTTTATCGGCGGATTCATCCTGGCGATTGCTGCCACCAAGAGCGGGCTTGACCTGATGCTGGCACGTACCATGCTGAAACCTTTCGGAACTCAGAGCCGGTTCGTCTTGCTGGGCTTTATCCTGGTGACGGCTGTCTTCTCGATGTTCCTGAGCAATACGGCCACTGCTGCCATGATGCTGACCTTCCTGACACCGGTGCTGAAAGCACTGCCTGCCGACGGCAAGGGGAAGATCGGTCTGGCACTGGCGATTCCCGTAGCTGCCAACGTAGGGGGTATGGCGACTCCGATCGGTACGCCTCCCAATGCCATTGCCTTGAAATACCTCAATGACCCCGAAGGCCTGAACCTGAACCTCGGCTTCGGTGAATGGATGGCATTCATGTTGCCTTTCACCATTGTCGTGCTGTTCATCGCCTGGGTTCTGTTGCTGCGTATGTTCCCCTTCAAGCAGAAGACCATTCATCTGAACATCGAGGGAGAGGCAAAGCGCGACTGGCGTTCGATTGTGGTCTATATCACGTTCGCCATCACAGTCCTGCTCTGGATGACCGACAAGTTTACGGGGGTCAACTCGAATGTGGTGGCCATGATTCCGGTAGGGGTCTTCTGTATCACGGGTGTGATTACCAAGCGCGACCTGGAAGAAATCAGCTGGTCCGTACTGTGGATGGTGGCCGGCGGCTTTGCCCTAGGTGTTGCCCTGAACGAGACGGGACTGGCCCAGCAGCTCATCGAATCCATTCCGTTCAACACCTGGTCGCCGATTGCCATGATTGTCGGTTCGGGACTGATCTGTTACATGATGGCCAACTTCATCTCGCATACGGCCACTGCTGCCCTGCTGGTGCCTATTCTGGCGATTGCCGGTATCAGTATGCGCGATAACCTGGCTGTATTGGGCGGTGTCAGCACCCTGCTCATCGGTGTGGCTATCGGTTCTTCATTGGCCATGGTATTGCCCATCAGTACGCCGCCCAACGCATTGGCTCATGCGACAGGCATGATCCAGCAGAAGGACATGGAGAAGGTCGGCATCATCATGGGTGTCATCGGTCTGGTATTGGGCTACAGTATGTTGATTTTCTTGGGCTCCAGCGGTTTGCTGTAATCGGTAGATACTGAATAAACGTCGAGGGGCGGACGGTTGTGTGCAGATGGGGCACAGCTGTCCGCCCCTGTTCGTAGGGTGTCGGAAGAAAATACAAGCAAATCGCAAGATTGTGTTATGTGTGACAGTAGCTAAATCGCTATTTTTGTCCAACAATATTATACTATCCATGAAAAGAAATACGCTATTCAAATGCCTGGCGGTGCTGGCAGGATGTGCCTGTTCCGCCTGGGTCTCGGCAGCAGACATTGTGCTGAAATCGGCAGGATTGTCGGTCTCGATTGCCGATAACGGTTATTACAGTTCGATAAAAGTAGGCAACGAGGAAGTGTTGTCGGCAGAAAAGTCGCCAGTGGTGCTGGCGTGTGTAAACGGGGAAATCGTGACTCCCCAAAAAGCGGAAATCAAGGGGAAGACCCTCCGGCTGACAATGAGCGACCGGCAGATGGTTACGTTGGCCTATACGGAAACCCCTAACTGTGTGACCGTGGAAGCCACTTCCGTGCCCGGTGCGTACGATGTGCTGCTTTTCGGGCCGGTGAAGGTGAATATCCACGATGTGGTGGGCGATGTGATTGGCGTGGTGCAGGGACGTGGCGTGGCTGTCGGTGTACAGGCACTCCATCCTAAGGTCATGTCGGGACTGCCGGAGGACTATCTGGAGGTCATCAAGCGGGCCTACAGCTACGAAGGCAAGAACACGGAACTGTCGGTGGGCAGTGTGGCGGACTGTCGTCAGGCCGCTACTGATGTGTCCGATGGAGCCGTCCTTCAGCTGATGTGCCGCAATCGTTCTCGCTTGGAACACCGGAAAGTGATGTCGCAGGAAGGTGCCATGGTGCTGCCGGTCAAAGGTCCCGATGCGCTGATTGACGGGGCGAAGATGGCCTGGTTCGGCTGTCAGGCCTCGGAGGCATTGGACCGTATCGGTGCCATAGAAGTGGAACAAGGATTGCCGCATCCACTGTTCGACGGGGAGTGGGGCAAGACGACACGTGCTGCCATGCGTTCGTACCTGATTACTGACATTACCGAAGACAATCTCGACTGGATACTCGACAAGGCGGAACTGGCCGGCTTCAAGTATGTCTATCATCCGGGTCCGTTCGAAGACTGGGGACACTTCAACTGGTCGAAGAGCTTTTCAAGTACCGGCGACGAGGGTGTGAAGGCGATGGTGGACAAGGCGGCGAAGCGGGGCATTGCGCTGGGCGTACATACCCTGTCGAACTTTACGACCACGAACGATGCATACGTGACTCCGGTGCCGTCGGAACACTTGCTGAAGCAGGGCGTGCTGCAGCTGACGGCGGCCATTGATGCCACGCAGGAGGAAATCACTATCCGTCGTTCGGAACTTTTCCAGCAGCCGCTGACACTGAACGCACTGATGATTGGCAAGGAGTTGATTACCTTCGGCAAGGCAGAGGAAAATGCCGACGGAACCATGAAGCTGACCGGCTGCAAACGCGGTGCTTTCGGTACCCAGGCGGCAGCGCATGCCAAGAACGTATCGTTGTATAAATTGTGGGACTATCCGTACAAGACGCTTTTCCCCGACTTGGAACTGCAAGGTGCCTTTGCCGACCGGCTCGTAGAGATCTTCAACAAGACGGGATTGCGCCAGATCTCTTTCGACGGACTGGAGGGATGTGCCTATACCGGCCATGAGGACTATGCGACATCCCGTTTCGTCGATCAGTTTTATAGAGGACTGGACCATAATGTGCTGAACGATGCCAGTCGCCTGAGCCATTATACGTGGCACATCCATACCCGCATGAACTGGGGCGAACCGTGGGGCGAGGCCATGCGCACCGGACAGGTGGAGAACCGCATCAAGAACCAGAAGTATTTCCAGCGCAACCTGTTCCCCCGTATGTTGGGTTGGTTCCTGATTCGTCTGGCCGACCGCAAGTTCGAGTGTTCTACCTTAGAGGACCTGGAGTGGGCGTTGGCGGAAGCTGCCGGATTCGATGCCGGCTATGCCATGAACATCGGCGTGCGGACACTGAAACGCCACGGACAGATGGACCAGTTGCTGGAGGCCATCAAGAACTGGGACCTGCTGCGCGAGAAGAAGTGCTTTACGCCCGAACAGATGGAACGCTTGAAGGATCCTGCCACCGAATGGCACTTGGAAAAGGAAACGGACCAGAAGTATGCGCTGTATCCGCTGTCTATCACCAAACGCTTCCACTGTGTATTGGGTGAACTGCAGCCGGGACAGCCGGGCGGAGCCGACTGGTCGGTCAATACGCCTTATGCCGGTTCGTACGCCGTACGGTTGAAAGTGGAAGGTGACGGCTATATCGAGCATCCGAAATTCATGACAGAAAAAGGTACCGTATCGTTCCCCTGTCGGGTGGAAGCCGGACAGTACCTGCTGTATGGATTCGACGGCAAGGCGACGGTGACGGACAAGAACTATAATGTGGTAGAAACAGTCAGTCCCGAAGGTGCTTCGGAAGTACCTGTAGGCGACTCGCACGTGGCATTCTCGTGCGACAAGGAGCCGGACTCGGATCCTGAGGTCATCGTTCGGTTCATCACACGCGGAGCGGCAGAAACCGTTCTTTGTAAGTAGTCATCTCTCACTATGTCCGAAATGACAGGGAAAAAAGGAAAAGGGAAGGAGGATTTTCGGACGGTCTGGGGAGCAACTGTGTAAAACATGACAATGGCCTGCTGGATGCCAGCAAGCCATTGTCATGTTCTGTGGAGCTGGAGGGAGTTTTGAAATGATAGCATCTGACATTTAATAACCATATATGATATTCATTATCAACTCCTTAAGTCAGTTCTTATTGTTTTTTTATTGTCATGTGTTATCTTTTATTGTCGCTCTTTGGGGGAGCAGCGTTTTTCTCATTTTTTTTTATTTACCTTTGCAGCAAAAAATAATATATACGGATTCAATATGCAAAGTCACTACTGTCCAATAAAAGTTGGTAAATCGTTCTTTGAAATAATTGAAATATAGTCAATTAAGCTGTATTTTGAAATGAAACGGATTTGAAATCGTTATATATGCAAGACTATCTATGACTGCATATGAATCAAGACAAATACGTTTTCGCTCAATTAACAGCTTTTCTGAACAGAACTCAGTTCAATAACTATGTTCGCAAGTATGATGGAAACCGCTATGTGAAGCACTTCACTTGCTGGAACCAACTCCTGGCGATGATGTTTGGGCAACTGAGCAATCGTGAGAGTTTACGTGACTTGATAGTTGCATTGGAAGCTCATCGAGCTAAGCAATATCATCTGGGACTTGGACGTAATACTATCGTAAAAGCAACTCTTGCTTATGCCAATCAGACTCGTGATTACAGGATTTTCGAAGACTTTGCATTCTATATGATGAAGGAAACTTGCAAAAAACGAGAAACCGACATTTTGAATATACCAGGAAAGAAGTATGCTTTTGATTCGACAACTATTCCATTGTGTCTTGCAACTTTTCCATGGGCAAAGTTCAGGAGTAAGAAAGGAGGAGTCAAAGCACACCTTCGGCAACTGGATAAGGCAGAAACGCCGCCATTACAC
>SFDG01000146.1 GCA_004558305.1 Phocaeicola plebeius | reverse complement strand
GTGGAAGAGCCGCAGGTGGCGAAGACGCATATTGATTATGCCACTTCCCTGCGCCCGTTGGGCGTGTGGCAGGGAGCGGCCATGCCGCCCATTACCGGCGAGCAGGTGCAGCCCGATGCACCGCGCGGCTATGTGCGGGCTGCCTACGGCAACCGCAACAATACGGATGTCCGTCTGAGCTATCTGGCCAGTCTGTCCGTCAAGGACCAGCTGGGCATTATGGGCAGTTTCTACGGGATGAGCGGCAAGGTGCCTACCTTCGATGAAGGAAAGGAGTGGGAAAGCCGTTTCTTCCGGGGTGATGCATCCATCGACTACCGGCACGACTTCTCCCGCGTGAGCCTGAGACTGGGCGGTGATGTCGGTGTGCAGAACTTCAACTATATGCCGGCGCGGCTGGACAATGGCACCTCCTCTCAACGCTTCATGTCCGGCCAGGGCTATGTGGGCATTGCTTCCCGACAGGGACAGTGCCCGATTGACTTTGACTTCCAGACGGGCATCCAGCTGTTCGGCATCCAGCACGACCTGGGAGAATGGGTTCCCTCGTCCGAGACGAAAGTACACACCGTGGGCTGGGTGGCAGCCGACTTGGCAGAAGACCAGCGGGTCGGCATCGGATTTGCCCTCGACAACCTGTTCTACAGCGAGAAGGAGGGGGAAAAGACGGACACCTGGAAACGTGAACTGAAGAATTACAGTCTGCTGCAGCTGAATCCGTACTACACGTATGTGAACGGCGGACTGAAGGCACGGCTGGGGGCGCATGTGGACACACAGATGGGCAACAATGGCGGACTGAAGGTGGCCCCCGATGTGGCGCTGGACTATACGTTCTCCACTTCCTATACATTGTATGTACATGCCGGAGGGGGGACGGTCCTCAACGACTACCGTCGGCTGAACGAGCTGTCGCCGTATCATAACGGCAGCCTGCAGCCGGTAGTCACCTATTCGCCGTTGGATGTAGAGGCCGGACTGAAGGCCTCGCCCGCTACGGGATGGGATTTTCGTCTGTTCGGTGGCTATAAGATCCTGAAGGATGATGTCTTCCTTACCGGTACGGATGTATGGGTAGGGGAATGGTCGGAGGCAACTCCTTTATGGAAGACGTGCCTGTATGAACAGGGAGAGACGAAGGCGGCTTTCGGCGGTGCGGAACTGAACGGCAGCTACAAGGGATGGTTCAACCTTTCCTTGCGGGGCGTGTATTATGACTGGCAGAAAAAAGACGATACCGCCGGCAGCTTGTGGCTGAAACCGCAGTTTACGCTCGACGCTTCGCTACGTGCCCGCATCCTGCCCGACCTGCATGCCGGTATCCGCTATCAGTATGAGCAGCGTGCCCTCCCGTACAAGGATGCGCCCGACAGGGAGGATCCGGTGAGCAACCTCTGCCTGAATGCCGACTACCAGCTGTTCCAGCGGGTGAATGTCTTTATCCAGCTGAACAACCTGCTGGACAAGGATTACATCACGACGCAAGGCTATCCCACGCAAGGGTTCCATGCCCTGGCGGGCATCAGCTGCAGGCTCTGATTAAATGAAGAGTGAAGAATGAGGTTACTTTTCTGTCCTCTGTCAGCCATCTGGGTTCCGTCTGCTGATAGCTTTCTCTTTCATCGTTATTCAATTTCTACGGGACAGGCCGGAAGGGGAAAAGGGTGTATCAAGCCCAGCGATGTCTATCAGATTGACAAACAATAGGATAGACTGCTGTTGCTTGACACACCCTTTTGGATGGATTGGCCGAACTGGGAATCTACCACAAGCTGATGGAATCCACAGTGCTCAGCCGATTAGTCCCAGCCCGGATTCTGCTTCAATACACCTTGCGACAGGTCGATTTCCGTCAACGGGATGGCCCATAAATAGTCGCGGTTCGGGTTGAACTTACGGGTTTCGATCAGCACCTTCTCGCCCTGCGGATTCACGCCATAGACCGGCTTGGTCACGTCCTTTTCGGTCGTGCGGTAGCTGCGCGTATCGAACAGGTGGATACCTTCGAAGGCGAACTCCAGGCGGCGTTCCAGACGGATGGCATCGCGCATCTGGTCTTTCGTCAGACCTTCGGGCAGCGGCGGCAAATCAACGCTGGGACGCTGGCGGATCTGGTTGACCGCGTCATACACCTTGCTGTCGGGAGCCGACAACAGTTCGTTGCGGGCTTCGGCATAGGTCAGCAGCACTTCGGCATAGCGGAGGTAGATGAAGTTGATCCAGCCATATTCATTGTTACCGAAATTGTCCGGATTGATGTACTTGCGCATCGTGTAGCCGGTACGGGTGCAGTTACCGTTACCCAATGCTGTCACGGTAAATACGTCGCCGGCAAACTCTGCACCGTTCCACAGCACGGAATAGCCCAGACGCGGGTCGCGGTTCTCGAAAGGATGCTGCGGGTCGTAAAGCGGAGATTCGCTGATGGACTTGCCGTCGGTACACGGATAAGCGTCGATCAGGTCTTGGGAAGGCGACAGGGCTTCCCATCCGCCCATGAACAGCGGCGAGAAGAACTGGTCGATCAAGCTGCCTTCGTTGTAGTCTTTGGCATATTCCAGGTATTCGCGTTCGAAAAGGATTTCATTGCTGGACTCGCCGGCAATCTGGAACAGGTCGTTGTAATTGTCGTACAGTCCAAAGCATCCCATGTCCATCACTTTCTGAGCGGCCTCCTGTGCCACATCGTACTTGTGGGCATAGAACGCCAGACGTGCCTTCAGCGCATAGCAGGCACCGGCACTGGGCTTGCCACGGTCGGCTGCCGAACGGATGTCCGGCAAGTGCTTGGCAGCCTGGTCCAGCAGACCGACGATGTAGTTGTAGGTCTCCTCCTCCGTGCTGCGGGCCGGCAAGGTCTCGTTCAGGTCCAGTGCATGGTCGAGGATGGAGGCACCGCCCATGTA
>SFDG01000145.1 GCA_004558305.1 Phocaeicola plebeius | reverse complement strand
TATGGCTTCTGTGCCGGAGAAGCCGCTGGTGTTGTACGCACTCACCGTATAAACGCCCGACTCGTTTTCCTTAAAATTGACGTAGATGAAATGGGAGTCGTCGTCCTCAGAGATCCATTTGTAGTAGCGGTAGTTTGCCTTCATGTGGTCGCTGTACTCTTCCTTGACGAACTGACCTTCCACGCCGAAGTAGGCAACAATATCCTCGTAAGTAGCGTCAAAAATATTCTTGTTGACCTCGTTCATCCAGACGTAGCCCTTCTGCACCTGCTCCTCCGTTACGATGCCGTCGCCGCCGGAGGCCATCGCGTCCGTCGGGGTGAGCGGAGCGCCTTCCGTCGGAACAACTCCTTCCGGAGCGTCTTCTCCGATGGCATCCGGCATGGACTTGCCTGCGTCAATCAGAGGCAGATACCAGTCGGTATAGCGGTAGGGATATGTATCTTCCTCCATGTCATCCCAGTAGAGTCCCCACGGGCGCAGATAGATGTCGTAGTGGAACTCGTCATCGCCATCTTCATAGTCGCCGCTGATCCAGATCATGTCGTCATAGTCCAAAAGGCCGGGGTCAACGATCCAGTCGGCATGCTCCAGCGCCACGTTTGTGAACCAGCCGCCCTCTGACATCACTGTGCCGTGTTCGCCGGTTCCGGCTTCGCTCAGACTGACCTGCGCGGAAGCCATGGGTTCGGACCTCGTGTAGTCCTCGTCCCAAAGCGTGATCGTGCCAGTGTAGTCTGTGCCGATGTCAATGACGCCGCAGACATCCCACCATTTTCCCTCCATGCTCTCGTAGTAGCCATAACAGCCGCTCATCTTCCACCAGCCGTACCATTCGCCGTTCCACCAGTCGAGCAGTGCATCGCCAGTCTCGGCTGGATCGGAGGTCAGCGTGCTGTCAACGGGCGGTTCACCGCCGGTCGTATCAGCTGCGGGAGTCTCACGATTCAGTGAGGATGGGTCGATGGTGATCTTGCCGTTTTTCTTGCCGAAGAACTGCTCGAAGGTAGCCTCGACTGGACTGGTCGTGTCCTGAAGCAGATATGCTGTCCGAATCTGTGCCGTTCTGCATGAGCGTTTCATTGACGCTCCAAAGATACGACGCATTCTCCTTGCCGTTGTTTGTGAAGTCCAGTGTCAGAACGATTGCGTCATTTCCGTCCGAATCTTCCATGATGCACGCGCCCTTGTAGAGCAGCTCATAGTCACCGAGCTTGATCAAATTGGAGTCTTTCGCCTTATCTTTGCCGCAGGCGGTGAGGCTGCTGAGCAGCATCAGCACTGCAAGAAGCAGGCATAGAAGCTTGGTCTTCGTCTGTTTCATAATTCCCTCCCAATATCCTTCAGGGATGCACAAATCTGCCGATCAACAGAAAATAACATATCATTCCGGCAAAAAACAGCAATGCATACCTGAGACATTTTGCTTTCCTCATTTCTTTTCGCGCTGGATCAGGTTCCCGTCCTTGTCAGTAAACTTGCCGCAGAGAATCTTGATAAAGTCGACAAGATACCCGATGCCAAACAGGCCGGCCGTCAGCGTATAGAGAATACCCGTGCCGATCTTGCCGACATAGTAGCGGTGGACGCCAAGCCCACCAAGGAAGAGGCAGAGCAGGAACGTCGTCAGCCAGTCCTTCGTTTCGACCGGAACCTCTGGCGCGACATAGTCCTCTACTTCCTCACCGTTCAAGATCTTCTTCACGGTTTCAGTCACGGTGTCGATATAGCCGCCGCGCTCCGTTGCAAGGCCTACCGTCGCGCCCTTGAGTCCCTTGCGCAGCGCACTGTTCTTATCAACGCGCATACCGCCAACCGACATCTTGGACTCCGTAATGACCGGCTGGATCCGGATGTGTGTGCCGTCCTTGAGGAAAAGCCAGAGGCCAACGTCCACATTCGGTTCTTTCTCGAACGAGATGCGTTGCCCGGGAATGCCGCCCTTGATCTGGAACGGCATCTGGAACGCTGCCTTGCGGGCATTGAGCTTCTCCATGATCTCTTCCAGTGTGGTGGAATAGGAAAGATCAAATTCACGGGGGCTGGTCGCGAATGCGACATCTTTCATGCTGCCAGTAAGGTTATCCATAATGTTTTCTCCTTTCTAAAGTCCGGTGGGTGGCTGACACGTATTGTGCTTCTATGCGGTTTATTTTTTCGTAAAAGTGCCGCTGATGCCGTAGCCGGAGTTCTCATTCATGGTAAGGCTGCTGCCATCCACGGAGAACGTGTAAGTAGACGGTTCACTCCAGGCCTCCAGCGTTACCGTAAGCTGGTCGCCGTCAATGGTATAGGTGCCATCCTGCTTCATGTACGCATTCTCCATGGTGCATTTGCCTTTTCCGTTGAATGTCCATGTGATCACGCCGTCATCTCCGAGATCAGCAGACCATGTTCCGGCCAGCGCATCCTTGCTGCCGCAGGCGGCAAGCGTCAGGAGTGCAGCTGCAATCAGGAGTAATGCTACATACTTTCTCATTTTTAAGTCCTTCTTTCTAAATCGTCGTTTGATGGATGGTTCAGCCGTTCACCGCGCCGCCGCAGTATTCGCAGCAGCCGCTTGCGTCCGGCGTGGTAGTCGCGCCGCAGTAGGGGCAGGTGACTGCCGCTTTGGGCGCGGCTGCCTGCTCAATCTTCTCACGCACATCTTTTCGTACCTGCGTCAGTGCCTGACGGATCTCCTCGCCGAGCTTTTTGCAGTTGCGATACTCGACGTTGGTTTCAGGGTTGCATCTTGCCGGCATGCCCGGGCGTGCCGAGGGCGGCGGCGTAATGTCTATAGAGCTGGAGTTGACCTGAAAGCGCATTTCGTTGAAGTAGGGGTTGTTGACGAATATGGTGATGTAGAAGTCATAGGAGTATTCATAGCGCGGCGGATTGTAGCTGACCTCCTTGCCGTCCTTATCCTCACGCGTGAGTTCCGAACGGCTCTCGTCAATATCAAGATTGCAGCCGGTTACGTCCGCAAAGTCCAGAACATCCGGGTTTGCCTCCTGCAGATCTCTTGCTCTTGTTACCATAAACTTTCCCGCGTCCTCGTCCAGAAGCACCTTGGTGTTCGTGCCGAGCGTCCGGGTGGTGTGGAACGCCGCAACCTTCTGCCGGTTTTCCTCACGGTAGGCAAGCTGCGCCTTGATCTCCTCGACGGTGCTGCTGCGCCGGTCAGAGAACCACGGCGAGAGCTTTTTGGCACAGTTTTTGCAGAGATTCCCGTTTTCCAGCTTGCGGTTGCCAAGTAAGCCGATCTTTTCTCCGCAAATATCGCAATATTTCTTATCGAACAGTCCCATATATGTACCAATCTCCTTTGTATTTGCTTCTCAAATTATGCGGCGTACTGTGCATCTGCCTTGGAATTGAGCACCGCGCCGTAGATGTACAAAGCCGGAACGGCCACGCCCGTCAGAACACTTGTGACGTTAAACTCGCCGCCGTTGACCAGATTCATCACGATGCTCAAGACGCTGAATACAGCCACGATTGCGCCCCATACGATGAGCCCGCCTGCTTTTTCGCTGCGCTTACTATGCTTGACGCCTTTGATTCCGGCGATCAGCTGGCAAATCCCTCCGATCAGTGTCAGAAACAGCGCTGCCCAGTAGGCAAATGTCAGACCAGATGCTGCGCCGAGTCCTGCCGCCAGCGCACCCAGTCCACCGACAAGCACACCCGCAATGATGGAGAATACAGCGGCAATGATCATCAGAATGCCAGTGACCTTCAAAAACTTGTGTCCATTCATAATAATTCCTCCTCGTCTCCTTGTTGTTTGTTTTTATTATTCCGCAGGGCGTCTGGCTCCGCACTCTGCGCAAAATACGCTACTGCCATTCGGCATCCCGCACTCCGGACATTTCCATCCGCCGTCCGGCGCAGGTCTTGAGAAAATCCCGATCTCTGTTTCCTCAGCAAACGCTGCCAGAAGGTTAAAGATGCTCTGTGCGCCCGCGCCGCAGTAGTTGTTCGTGAAAACCTC
>SFDG01000144.1 GCA_004558305.1 Phocaeicola plebeius | reverse complement strand
CCGTCCGTTATCTCGAAGTAGTCGATGCCTTCGAGCATATCCATATAGAGGGTGCTTCCCTCCTTGGTCACATCGGACTTGACCACGACAACGTCCTCCAGTTTGCTGGATGCGCTGCCCTTGTCCGTGACGCGCAGCTGCGTCATGAGCAGCACCGGCACGGCGGCACTCAACAGTCCCCAGCCCAGCGGACTTCGGTAATATTCATGTGCTTCGGCATAAGGAATGTCCAGTATGTATCGCATGATGTCGAAGGGTTCGGAATAGCCCACCTTCTCGCCGTCCCACCGAACGGTTGCGTCGAAGTCATTGGCCTTCAAAAGGTCATAGTAGTAAGTGGGGTCGTAGGCATCGGTGAGGGTAAGCAGATGCCCTTTGGCATCCGGACGCAACTGTACATAGCAGGCCGCACGTTGCTTCGCCATGTTCGTGAAGCCCAGTCTGTGCATCCACGCCCAGTAGAGGCAGGGCTGTTCATACTTGGTCTGGCGGTGCGTGCCGGCTGAAGAGGACTTGTAGCTGCCGTAGGGGACAATGTACTCAAGCATCGAGTTGGCAATGGGGCAATCACATGTGTTGGTGTACACGTCGAGCAGCGCAGTGCACTCTTCGCGCCACTTGGTGCCTGTCTTGGCCTCTTTATGCAGGTAGGTGAAGAAATTGGCGGCCAGTAAGGCAAAGCGTTTCTCCACCAAGTTGCTGGCGAAGGTCCATTCGCCCGAAGTAGAGGCCTTGGTCTTGGTCTTCTTGCCCTTTTCATCGATTTCGTAGAGGTCCTGCTTCTTCTTCGTGGTGCGGATGCTCCGCTTGTCGAAGGTGATGAAATAGGCATACTCCTTGCGGTTCGGCCCTCCCGAGGGGCGCACGCAGATGTAGAAATAGCCCGTACTCTTTTCCTTGACAATGCTGCCGATGCCGTAGTAGGGTGTGCCGTCGAACTTGGCGTTGGTGGGCACTTCGCTTTCGGGCACTAATCGGATTTCGGTGAGGGAAGGCATCTGCTTCAGGCTGACCTCTATCTTGCCGAAGCAGTTGGCCGCATTCATGCGCTGGAAAGTGAGCGTGCCGAAGTCCTCCACGTACAGGCGGTAGCCGTTGTCCGTCGTATAGAGGAGCTCTTCGGGCGTGATGTTCAGGAAGTACTGCTCGGCGGCCTGCTGGTCTTCCACGATGACGTAGCGGACACCCGGCTTCGCTTCATCCACGACCACTCCCTCCTGGGGCGTGAAGGTAGAAGTTTCCCAGTTGTCGGGCAGGGCATCCAGTCCGGCAAAGGCACGGATCACATAGTTGGCTGCCTCCAGTCGGTCGGCAGCGGCCAGTTCGGCCAGTTCTTCCTCTGTGGGTTCGGGCTCGATGTCGTCAGCCGGCAGGTGGTCGTCGTCCGAACAGGAGGGAAGGAATGTCATGGCCGCCATCAGCAGCCATGACCAGAAAAGAGTATATCGTTCCATCATAAGTCTTGTGTTTTATCATTCAAGTCATTCTTCGGTTATGCGTCCGGATTCGTATTCAGGAAATTAATCTTCAGGCTTTCCAGTCCTAAGCGTCCGTCTGTGATTTCGTAGTAAGGATCATACAAGATATACTGATATATATTCGTTTCGAGGTCTTCATCCACGATGGTGTTGTTATCCACGATAAAGATATCCTCAAAGTCCTTGTACTTCTGCCCCTTATCCGTAATCTTTTTTTGTGTCATCACCAATACCAGAGTCGGGTGATCCTTTCCCCACCTTTCCAGTAAAGGATAGTAGAGCCTATAATTGGTATTAAATTTTTCCAGGGTGTAATCCAGAATACTGAACGGTCCGTTGTAACCAACCCCATTGTTTGCGTCCCATCGGATGACTGGATCGTCTTTTCGGGCTTTCGACAAATTATAGTAGTAGGAAGGGTCGTAATCGTCGGTCAGTGTGAGCAGATGCGCTTTGGCATCCGGCCGCAGGCTGACGTAAGAAACCACCTTCGTTTGATTGGGGTTGGCCAGTCCTAATTGTTCCACCTTTCCCCAGAACAACCCGGGTTGTTCGTATTTCACTTGCCGTTGTCCTTTGGCAGAGGTACTTTTGTATCCGCTGTAGGGGACAAAATAGGAGGAGTAAAGAGGAATTGTAAGACCTTTCTCGGTGTATTTATCGTAAATTTCTCTCATCAGCGGCTTACTTGTGTAGTTCTTATTCAATTCCTGAAAGTAGTTGCCGGCGAAGAATGCGATGCGCTTCTCCACCAGGTTTTTTGCAAATACCCAGTTACCAGAAGTAGAAGCCAGCTTTTTGGTCTTTTTGCCGTTTTCATCGATTTCATAGAGATCCTGACTCTTTACTGTAGTCTGGATGGACCTGGGGTCGAAGGTGACAAAATAAGCATACTCCTTGCGGTTGGGGCCTCCCGAAGGACGCACACAGATGTATAAATAGCCGGTTTTGTTGTCCTTCACGATACTGCCGATGCCGTAATAGGGCGTGCCGTCAAACTTTGCGTTGGTGGGCACCTCGCTTTCGGGCACTAACCGGATTTCGGTGAGGGAAGGCATCTGCTTCAGGCTGACCTCGATCTTGCCGAAGCAGTTGGTCGCATTCATGCGCTGGAAGGTGAGCGTGCCGAAGTCCTCCACGTACAGGCGGTAGCCGTTGTCCGTCGTATAGAGGAGCTCTTCGGGCGTGATGTTCAGGAAATACTGCTCGGCGGCCTGCTGGTCTTCCACGATGACGTAGCGGATTCCCGGGGTGGCTTCATCCACCACCACTCCCTCCTGGGGCGTGAAGGTAGAAGTTTCCCAGTTGTCGGGCAGGGCATCCAGTCCGGCAAAGGCACGGATCACGTAGTTGGCTGCCTCCAGGCGGTCGGCAGCGGCCAGTTCGGCCAGTTCTTCCTCTGTGGGTTCGGGCTCGATGTCGTCAGCCGACAGGTGGTCGTCGTCC
>SFDG01000048.1 GCA_004558305.1 Phocaeicola plebeius | reverse complement strand
GAGGGGTACGTGACTTGTCATTCTATCTCTTCCGCTGTACCCGGATATTCGGTTAGCCGTTCTGTCTCAACCACAGACAATATCGGAAGAGCCATCCTAACTGCATTTCATGGTCGAACGAGAGCAGCAGGCGATGGTAGGTTTCGTCGTAACAAAAGTCCAGCAGGGTACGCCCCAGGTCTATCGTTTTCAGGTAGTTCCCTTTCAGGTCGAACAGATGCAGGCATCGTGCGCCATGGGAGGAAAGGTAGTCACCTCCTGAGTACGATGTGATGATGCCTTTTGATGTCACGGCTACTCCCCGGAATGTTGACAGGTGTGTCTTTCCCCAGTCCGGACCGTACACGTTGCTCATCAGGTTGCCCTCCAGATCGAAGATACTCATCAGGTCGTAGAGAGAAGACACTTCCACCAGCAGTCCTTCTTTCATCGATACATCGAATTTTCCGCGTCGTTTGTGGATGTCGGGATGCCGGTAGGCGAACGTTCTCAGTTCACCGGTTTGCGGATTCCAGGTACCATAGTGTTGGTCGAAGGTGGAAACGCTGGTGGGCTGGACGATGGTGGCGTAGCAGAGGGTGTCGTTGATATACTTGTAGTCGGTCGGAAAGAGGGTATTGTCCAGCGACAGTTTCACTTGAGGTGCATATCCCTGTGGGTCTGCCAGTGCACTGTCGGCGTCGTAGCTGAGAATCTTCAGTTTGCCGTGGTCGGGGACCAGCAGGCGGCCGTTGTCGTCGTCGCTGACCGTGCCTATCATGGTCAGCTCGTTGGGGCCTTGTCCTTGTTCCCCGAAACCGCCCAGGAAGTGCAGGTCCTGACGGTCGAACAGACGGATTAGCTGCTCCGGTGAGTCGTAGTCCACAAGGATGATGAACTGTTTTCCTGCTTTCAGTCGGGGCCATTTTCCAATCAGTAGGTCTTCTTCCGTACCCCATTCATGCAGTTGGTCGGCTACGTTCACCACTTCATCCCGGTGCGGTTGGTGTTTTTCCGTGGCATCCTGCTGGGAGCATCCGCTTCCTGCCATTGCCAGAATCAAGGCCATAACGGCTGTTTTCATTCGATGTGTTTTCATGGTTCTGATGCTTTTGAGATTCTTGTGGCAAAAGTAGGCAATATCCTGCTTGTTCACGAGTTTATTTCGTTAAACTAAGGTAAACAGAAGGGGTTGTAATAAAAAAAAAGGTTTCTTCGACCCGTAGGTCCAAGAAACCTGTATGACTCTGTGTGAGGAGGATAGATTTATGCTTCAGCGGCGGGAACTACAGAAACGTAGCTTTTGCTTTCGCGACCCTTCTTGAAACATACTGTACCATCTACCAATGCATAGAGAGTGTGGTCAGAACCCATGCCTACGTTGTTGCCCGGGTTGTGAACTGTACCTCTCTGACGAACGATGATATTGCCTGCCTTGCAAGCCTGACCACCAAAAATCTTCACGCCTAATCTTTTGCTTTCTGATTCACGGCCGTTCTTAGAACTACCTACACCTTTTTTATGTGCCATTTCTTCTACTGTTTTTAGGGATTAAGCAATAACTTGTTTGATCATCACCTCAGTGAACTGCTGACGGTGACCGTTCAACTTCTTGTAACCTTTTCTTCTCTTCTTGTGGAATACCAACACTTTGTCGCCCTTTACCAGGTGAGAAACGATTTCGCAAACGACTTTTGCACCTTCGATGGTGGGAGCACCTACAGTGATGGTTCCGTTGTTGTCTGCCAACAACACTTTGTCAAATTCAACAGTTGCACCGTTTTCAGCGTTCTGGATGTGCTGAACAAACAGCTTCTTGCCTTCTTCGGCTTTGAACTGCTGACCGTTAATTTCTACAATTACGTACATTTTATTTTTTTTAATTATTAAACGGGTTTCTTCCGCAAGGTGAGCATTCCTTCATTGTCAGCTACTTGTTTTGACCTCCACGGACTCAAATCGGCTGCAAAGGTACGCTTTTCTTTTTACTTGTCAAAGTTCATCCAGTACTTTGAATAGTTAAATTATATTAATAAATAAGCAAAGAAGGATATCAAACTTTCGTTCACTACGATGAAGACACACTCTCCTTTCAGCAAATATCCACCTCGGCATCCGGGCGGACACACAGGTCCGCCCCTACAGTGTCATTATCGAATTGTTTCACACAAAGTGTGATTTCATTCTTCATTCCTCATTCTTCATTTATTTATATTCATCCCAGCTCTTGATTTCGATGTCGTCGATGCTCATAGTACAGAACGCCTGGATGAAGGCACTGGCCAGACGGGCATTCGTAATCAACGGAATATTCAGGTCCACCGCTGCCCGACGGATCTTGTAGCCGTTGTCCAGCTCGCCGGCAGACAGGTCGCGCGGGATGTTCACCACCATGTCAATCTGCTTGTTGTGCAGCATGGTGAGGGCCTGCGGTTCGCCCTCCTCGCTGGGCCAATACACACGGGTGTTCTCGATGCCGTTCTCGGTGAGGAACTTCGACGAACCGCCAGTAGCATAGATGTTGTAGCCTTTCTGCTTCAGCATCCGGGCAGCACTAAGCATGTCCACTTTCTGGCGAGGGGTACCCGTACTCATCAGGATGTTCTTCTCCGGGATGCGGTAGCCCACGCTCAGCATGGACTTCAGCACGGCACAAGAGGTGTCGGCTCCGATGCAGCCCACTTCGCCGGTGGAGGCCATATCTACTCCCAGTACGGGGTCGGCCTTCTGCAGGCGGTTGAACGAGAACTGGCTGGCCTTGATGCCCACGTAGTCAAGGTCGAACAGACTCTTTTCGGGCTTTTCTACCGGCAGGCCCAGCATCACCTGGGTAGCCAGTTCGATGAGGTTGATCTTCAGCACCTTGCTCACGAAGGGGAAGGAACGGGAAGCACGGAGGTTACACTCGATGACCTTGATGTCGTTCTCCCGGGCCAGGAACTGGATGTTGAACGGACCGGAGATGTTCAGCTCTTTGGCAATCTGGCGCGAGATGCGTTTGATGCGGCGCACCGTTTCTACATACAGCTTCTGCGGCGGGAACTGGATGGTGGCATCGCCCGAGTGGACACCGGCAAACTCGATGTGTTCGGAGATGGCGTAGGCGACGATTTCGCCGTTCTGTGCCACGGCATCCATCTCTACCTCTTTGGCATGTTCGATGAACTGGCTCACCACCACGGGATGTTTCTTCGACACATTGGCGGCCAGCTGCAGGAAGCGTTCCAGCTCTTCCTGGTTGGAGCAGACATTCATCGCAGCCCCGGAGAGCACGTACGACGGACGCACCAGGACCGGGAAGCCTACCTTTTCGATGAAGGCGTTGATGCCTTCCATGGAGGTCAGGGCACTCCATTCGGGCTGGTCGACACCGATACGGTCCAGCATGGCGGAGAACTTGTCGCGGTCTTCCGCATTGTCGATGCTCTTGGCCGATGTACCCAGAATTTGGATGTGCTGTTCGTCCAGCCGCATGGCCAGGTTGTTCGGAATCTGTCCGCCGGTAGATACGATGACCCCGTGAGGGTTTTCCAGATCGAGGATATCCATCACCCGTTCGAAGGTCAGCTCGTCGAAATAGAGACGGTCGCACATGTCGTAGTCGGTCGACACGGTTTCGGGGTTATAGTTGATCATCACGCTGCGGTAACCCTCCTTGCGGATGGTGTTCAGGGCCTGCACGCCGCACCAGTCGAACTCTACCGACGAGCCGATGCGGTAGGCACCCGAACCGAGCACGACGATGGACTTGTGGTCGCCCAGGTACTCCACGTCGTTGGCGGTGCCGCTGTAGGTTAGGTAGAGGTAGTTGGTCTGTGCCGGGTACTCGGCCGCCAGGGTGTCGATCTGCTTCACCACGGGCACGATGCCGACGCTCTTGCGATACTCGCGCACCACCAGGCTGCCTTCTTCCAGGTCGCCTTGATAGCCGATGGCGCGGGCAATCTGGAAATCGGAAAATCCTTCGCGCTTGGCCTGGTACAGCAGTTCGCGAGGCAGCTCGGTGAGCTGGATATGGTTGTTGCCCCATTCATGGAGGGCTTTGGAGGTACGCATGATGTTCTCCAGCTTGTAGAGGAACCACTTGTCAATCTTGGTCAGCGCGTGGATATGGTCAACGCTGTAGCCTGCCCGCATGGCTTTCGAGATGACGAAGATGCGCTTGTCGGTCGGCTCGCGCAACGCCTTTTCCACATCGGAAATCACCAGTTCCTTGTTTTCCACAAAGCCGTGCATACCCTGTCCGATCATGCGCAGTCCCTTCTGCATGGCTTCTTCGAAAGTGCGCCCGATGGCCATTACTTCGCCCACCGACTTCATCGACGAACCCAGTTCGCGGTCTACTCCGTGGAACTTTCCGAGGTCCCAGCGCGGAATTTTGCAGACCACGTAGTCCAGTGCCGGCTCGAAGAAGGCCGAGGTCGTCTTGGTCACCGAGTTCTTCAGGTCGAACAGGCCGTAGCCCAGTCCCAGCTTGGCAGCCACAAAGGCCAGCGGATAGCCGGTGGCTTTCGAGGCGAGGGCCGAAGAACGGCTGAGGCGTGCGTTGACTTCAATCACGCGGTAGTCTTCCGATTCGGGGTCGTAGGCATACTGTACGTTGCATTCGCCCACGATGCCGATGTGGCGGATGATGCGGATGGCCAGTTCGCGCAGCTTATGGTAGTCGCTGTTCGAGAGAGTCTGCGAAGGGGCGATGACAATGGACTCCCCGGTGTGGATGCCCAGAGGGTCGAAGTTCTCCATGTTGCAGACGGTGATGCAGTTGTCGAAGCGGTCGCGCACCACTTCGTATTCTACCTCCTTCCAGCCTTTCAGGCTCTTTTCGACCAACACCTGCGGCGAGAAGGAGAAAGCCTTTTCGGCCAGGGTGTTCAGTTCTTCTTCGTTGTCGCAGAAGCCCGAACCCAGTCCGCCCAGTGCGTAGGCGGCGCGGATGATGACCGGGTAGCCCAGTGCGGCTGCAGCGCGGCGGGCGGCCTCGATGTTCTCGCACGCCTCGCTCTTGATGGTCTTCACTTCGATTTCGTCCAGCTTCTTGACGAACAGCTCGCGGTCTTCGGTATCCATAATCGCCTGTACGGGGGTTCCCAGCACCTCGGCATTGTATTTCTCGAACACGCCGTTCTGGTAGAGGGCGACACCGCAGTTCAGAGCCGTCTGTCCGCCGAACGACAAGAGTACCCCGTCCGGTCGTTCCTTGGCAATGACCTTCTCTACGAAATACGGCGTGACGGGCAGAAAATAGATTTTGTCGGCCACCCCTTCGGAGGTCTGCACGGTGGCGATATTCGGGTTGATGAGGACGGTTTCGATACCTTCTTCTTTCAGGGCCTTCAGGGCTTGCGAGCCGGAGTAGTCGAATTCGCCGGCCTCACCGATTTTCAGGGCACCCGACCCTAACAGCAATACTTTCTTTATGTTTTCTTTCATCATGATTCGTTTTTTTTGGTTGGGAAGACAATCCGGTTTTACAGCAGTTTCACGAACTCGTCGAAGAGGAATTCGGTGTCCAACGGACCGCTGGCTGCTTCGGGATGGAACTGGGCGGAGAACCACGGATGGCACTTGTGGCGGATTCCTTCGTTCGACCCGTCGTTCATGTTGATGAACAGCGGTTCCCAGTCGGCTCCCAGCGTGTTGTTGTCCACGGCGTAGCCATGGTTCTGGCTGGTGATGAAGCAGCGGTTCGTACCCACTTGGCGTACGGGCTGGTTGTGGCTGCGATGGCCGTACTTCAGCTTGTAGATAGTGGCTCCTCCGGCCTTCGAGAGCAGCTGGTTGCCCATGCAGATGCCGAAGATGGGCAGTCGCTCGTTGGCCATGGCCTTGCGGATGTTCTGTACGGCCGCGTCGCAGGTGTCCGGGTCGCCGGGACCATTGGAGATGAACAGTCCGTCGTACTGTAGTCCGTTGAAGTCGTAGTCCCAGGGCACGCGGATGATTTCCACATCGCGTTTCAGCAGGCAGCGGAGGATGTTGGCCTTGACGCCACAGTCCACCAGCACCACTTTCTTCTTGTCCGGGCCTTCGTTGTAGCGGATGACTTCCTGACAGGACACCTTGTCCACATAGTTTACCCCTGCGTAGGTGGCTTCGGGGATATTGTCGGGATCGTCGTCGAAGACAATCTTTCCCATCATCACTCCGTGTTCGCGCAGCACCTTCGTGAGCTGGCGGGTATCAATACCGGTGATGCCCGGCACCTGTTCGCGCTTCAGCCAGCTGGAGAGGCTCTCCACTGCATTCCAGTGGCAGTAGTCTTCACTGTAGTCGCTGACAATGATGGCGTCGGCATGGATTTTCTCGCTCTCCATGAAGTCGGGCATTCCGTCCTGTCCGAACGTGAACGGCGGCACGCCATAGTTGCCGACCAAAGGGTAGGTCAGTGTCATCAGCTGACCGGCATACGAGGGGTCGGTCAGACTCTCTGGATAGCCGGTCATGGCTGTGTTGAAGACCACTTCGCCAGCCACCGGCTTTTCATAACCGAACGACTTGCCGGGAAAACGGCTCCCGTCGTCGAGGATGAGTGTTACGTTTCTCATGTGATTTTATTGTATTTTATTGTAGGCTTAAAACTTGTATTCCTGTTCCACGTAGTTGATGAAGGCCTGGTTCACCAGCTTCACGCCGCCGGGAGTGGGGTAGTCGCCGCTGAAGTACCAGTCGCCCTCGTGGTGCGGGCAGGCTTCGTGCAGGCCCTCCAGGGTCTGATAGACAATCTCTACCTTAGCCTGTGTACCGGCAGGAGTCAGCAGCTCCACCATCTTGGCGGCAATCTCCTGGTCGGTGAAGGGCGCGTAGATTTCCTTCACGTAGTTCACCATCTCTTCCTTCGGCTTGCCCAGCTGTGCCTTCGACTTTCGGTAGGCTTCGCCGATGACGGACTGTAGGTCGCGTTCTTCCAGCAGGGCGATGGCGGCCTTGAAGGCAATGAACTGCTCCATGCTGGCCATGTCGATGCCGTAATAGTCGGGGTAGCGCACCTGGGGAGAGGAGGACACGATGACAATCTTCTTCGGATGCAGGCGGTCCAGGATACTGATGATGCTCTGTTTCAGGGTAGTGCCGCGCACGATGCTGTCGTCGATGATGACCAGGTTGTCTCGGTAGGGCATCAGGCTGCCGTAGGTGATGTCGTACACATGGGCGGCCAGGTCGTTGCGGGTGTTGCCTTCAGCGATGAAGGTGCGAAGCTTGATGTCCTTGATGGCCACCTTCTCGCTGCGGATGCGTTGCGACAGGATTTCCTCCAGCTCCTGATGGCTGGCCCGGTGGCCCAGTGCCTCGATGCGCTTCACCTTCAGTTCGTTCAGGTAGTTGTCGAATCCTTCCAGCAGTCCGTAGAAGGCTACTTCGGCCGTGTTCGGGATGAAGGAGAAGACGGTATGGGCCACATCATTGTCGATGGCTTTCAGGATAGGTTCCACCAGCTTTTCGCCCAGGGTCTTCCGTTCGCGGTAGATGTCCACGTCGCTGCCTCGGCTGAAGTAGATACGTTCGAACGAGCAGGCCTGTACCGGCTGTTTCGCGGCGTTGATCTGTTCCAGCCGCATCTCGCCCTTCTTGTTCAGCAGGATAGCCTGTCCCGGTAGCAGTTCGTGGATGCTGTCGGCCGGCACGTTCAGGGCAGTCTGGATGACGGGGCGTTCGGAGGCCAGGACCATGATTTCCTCGTCCATGTACCAGAAGCCCGGACGGATGCCCCAGGGGTCGCGCACGGCAAAGCATTCGCCGCTGCCCGTCAGTCCGCAGATGACATACCCTCCGTCCCATGTCGGACTGGAAGTCCGCAGCACGTTGGCCAGGTCGATGCGTTCCTCGATGGCCTGGGTAATGTCCATGCCTTCCCGTCCTTCCTCCTTGCATTCGGTATAGAGGCGTTCCACTTCGCGGTCCAGGCGGTGCCCCACCTGTTCCAGCATGATGTACGTGTCGGCATACTTGCGAGGATGCTGTCCGGCAGCGGTGATGTCCGCAAAGATTTCGTCCACATTGGTCAGGTTAAAGTTGCCGCACAGGGCCAGGTTCTTTGCCCGCCAGTTGTTGCGGCGCAGGAAAGGATGCACGTAGGAAAGTCCACTTTTTCCGGTGGTAGAGTAACGGAGATGGCCCATGTAGAGTTCTCCGGCAAAAGGCAGGCACTGTTTGGCATATTCGGCATCGTGCAGTTCCTCTTCCGTGAGGTCCTTGAAGTGGTTCTGTACGGTCCCGAAAATTTCAGTGATGGCACCCGAGCCCAAGGCCCGTTCGCGGAACATATATTCTTCTCCGGGGTTGGCCTGCAGCTTGACGCAGGCCAACCCGGCTCCTTCCTGTCCCCGGTTGTGCTGCTTTTCCATCAGCAGGTAGAGCTTGTTGAGGCCATACATCCAGGTTCCGTATTTTTCCTGGTAGTATTCCAGCGGTTTCAGCAGTCGTATCATGGCTACGCCGCATTCATGTTTCAGTGGTTCCATACTTTTTTTGTATATGTATTATAGTTGTATATTATATATAGTATAATAAGGTAGCCGTTCGCCCGTTTTCCCCTTCTGGCCCGTTGCCGTACGGGCAAAAAAATACCCGGCTTGCCGAAAAGCAATTCCGGGTGTCCTTATCGGGGGATGACAAATGACGCTGCTGTTGGGAACAAAAGGGGAGGAACATCGGATGGCACGAAGGGGAAAAAGAAATCCCGTAAAGGAAAAACCGCCGACTGGAGCAGTTGTTTCCTCTTTGCTGCCTGGAAGCACGTTGTGCTGTCAGACCCGGACAGGTACCTTTTTCTCGTTTATGTTCCTCTAAGCCATGCATTCGATTCAAATCATCACAGTTCGGGGTACAAATATAGCGTTTTTTTGTGATTGGACGGATACGAAATCATGAAATATTCATGAAAAAGATAAAATCTCCTGTTCCGATAAAAAAAGTTCTTCAAAAGTTTGGAGATTCAAAATAAAGCCGTACCTTTGCAACGCTTTTCAGAAACAAGGAATGCCGAAATAACTCAGTTGGTAGAGTAACTCATTCGTAATGAGTAAGTCGCGGGTTCGAGTCCCGCTTTCGGCTCTTTCGGGTGGCTCCCTCATCGATGTCGGTGAAGGGAGTTTTTTTTGTCCTGTCGGCAGGAGCGGTGTCGGGAGAAACTGTCCGATAGTCTTGGGGCTCCTGTCAAATGGTCATTCTGATTGTAACGGAGTACCCGGATACAAGATGGCTCCAGTGCTTTTGTCACGGTCGTTCCACTGCGGACGTCAAAGTCGTTCCACTGCTGAGGAACAATTGTGATGTCCGCAGTGGAACGACCGTGAAAAAAGAAGTAGGGACTTCTCAACGGACGAACTTGACGGCTGCCCAGCGGTGCTTTTCCCGGAAGTGGTCGAACCGGAGGCCCAGGCTCTCCGCCTTGTCGCGGATGGCGGGAATGTCTTCCACGTAGAAGCCGCTCATGTACAGTTCGGACCCTTCGTGCATACAGGCCACATAGGCAGGCATGTCGGCCAGCAGGATGTTGCGGTTGATGTTGGCGATGATGACATCGAAAGGCTGTCTGCCTTCCAGCAGCGAAGCGTCGCCCAGTTCCACGGTGATGCGGTCCAGTCCGTTCAGGGCGATGTTGTCGCGCGAGTTGTTCACACACCAGTCGTCGATGTCGATGGCCGTGACGGGAGCAGCCCCCCTCATGCGGGCAAGGATGGCGAGGATGGAAGTGCCGCATCCCATGTCGAGCACGGACTTTCCTTCGAGGTCGGCGTCCAGCAGTTCGCCGAGGATGGAGCTGGTGGTCTCGTGATGCCCGGTGCCGAAGGCCATCTGGGGATTGATGACGATGTCATAGGCTGCCTGGGGGTAGTCCTTGTGGAACGTGCTGTGGATGACGCAGCGTCCCTCGATGACGATGGGCTGGAAGAAGTTCTTCTCCCATTCGGCGTTCCAGTCCTTGTCCTCCGGTTCGGCGAGGGTGTAGGTGAGGGCGGTGCTGGGCAGGGGAAAGTCTGCCAGTGCCTGCTTCAGCTGCTCCTCATCGAAGAGCTGTTGCTGCACGTAGGCTTGCAGCCCCCCTTCGCATTCCACAAAACTCTCGAATCCGATTTCTCCCAATACGGCGGCCAGGATGTCGGTCACGGTCTCATTGCACGGTTGTGCGGTCAATGTCACTTCAAAGTATTTCATGCTGTTCGTAAATTTTTCGGTAAAGATACAACAAAAAATCAAGTGAATCCGCAAAATAGGGAAATCCCTACCGCAAAATAGGGAAATTCTTGCCGGCAAGGGAAAAACTCTTGCTATCTTTGTACGTGATAAAACAGGAAATACCATTAAAGATTACAGATATGAAAGGAAAAGCAATAGTTACGATGCTGTTGGCCGGTCTGCCTTGGCTGGTCATGGCGCAGAGCACGGACGACTTGTACTACCTTCCGAAGAAGGAAACCAAGAAAGTGACGAAGTCGACGGTGACTCCCGTCCGCCGTACGGATGTGCAGCCCGTCACGAGTGGACAGTTGTCGGAAACGACGGTCTTGCGTTCACCGGCCTCGACGGTGGTGGTGAAGGATGTGGCCGGCAAGGTTCGCGACATCGACGAATACAACCGCCGCTACACGTCGCGCGACAACCGATTCTCGGTGCAGAACGATACGCTCTATGTGGAGGAGAAGCCCTACAGCGAGCGGGGCGAATGGGTGAACGGCTTCGAGGGTTCGCAGTCGGATTATGAGTACGCCATGCGTATTGTCCGCTTCCGCAGTCCTCGCTATGCCATTCCCGTCAGCAGTCCGTTGTACTGGGACATAGTCTATGGAGGGGCCGCCTTCCCCAGCTGGGAATGGAATGTCTTCGACGATGGATTCTATGCCTATGTATTCCCGTCCTCTTCAAATCCCCTGTGGTGGGACTGGCGGTATAACTGGAGCCTGGCAGGCCCGTCGTGGGGCTGGCGCTCGTCGTGGTATTACAGAAGCTGGTATGCTCCTTACTGGGGCAGTGCCTGGTATGGCGGCTGGTACGGTGGTTACTGGGGAGGCTATTGGGGCGGCTACTGGGGGGGCTGGCACGGCCACTATCCCTATCATCCGCACTATGCCGGATGGTACGGTCATGCCCACAGCCACTATGCACCCCGCTATTCTTATAATTCCCGCAGGGGAGATACCGGCTGGCCCGTTCGCGGCACTTCCGGCCGCACCGTCGGGTCGTCCCGCTCTACGGGAACGTATCGCCCTGCTGGGGGTGCTGCGGGACAGAACGGTTTCACCCGTCAGCCGTACGACCGCAACGGGCGTTCCGGCGGCAGGGTAGTGACCAGCCGGGACAACGTGAACTCCGTCCGCCCGTCCGGAACGGCCGGTACGCGCAACACGGGTACCTATACCCGTTCGCCGCAGGTGGGCCAGGGAGAATCGAACTACAATCGTCCGAGCAGCACCCGCTCCGGTTCCTACCGTAATTCGGGAGCTTACCAGCGGCTGCAGGGAGGGGCATCCTCAGCTCCCGTACGTAACCATTCGGAGAGCACTTCCCGATCGACCTTCAACCGTGACAACTCGTCCTCGTCGCGCAGCAGCAACAGCTTCGGCAGTTTCCGCTCGTCGGGCAGCAGCTCCGGCTCTTCCTCGCGCAGCGTCGGTACGGGCAGCAGTTCCGGCGGTGGCGGCGGTGCACGCAGACGATGAACAGCAACCTTATTGATAACTTGTAACAGAACTGGAAAGATATGAAAAAGAAATGGATGATGGCTACGGCCTGCCTGGCCGCTTTCGGTACACAGGCCCTGGCGCAGACGCAATATGATGCAGCCCGCCTGACGGGCAGTGAACTGAACGGAACGGCCCGCTTTGTGGGTATGGGCGGGGCCATGGGGGCCTTGGGAGCCGATATTTCGGTCATCGGCACCAACCCTGCCGGTATCGGTCTGTACCGCAGCAATGAAGTGTCGGCTTCGTTCGGATTCAATGCCACAGCAGTCAAGAGTAACTTTGTCAGCACCCAGATAGATGACAACCGCACCCGTGCTTCGTTCGACCAGGCAGGGTTTGTCTACTCGACGAAGGTGGGCAACCACACCTCGCTGCGGTACTTGAACTTCGGCTTCAACTACCACAAGAGCAAGAATTTCAACCGGGTGATGAAAGCAGGCGGAGGATTCGACGGCTTGTCACAGACCCAGCAGATGGCCAATATGATGGCTGGCGCCATCAACAGCATTGCGGAGGTGGACCGGATTTATGAGTACAGCGGCAGCGGCACGAACCCGTACAGTCCTACCCAGTCGAACTATCCGTATCTCGGTGTGATGGGGGTACGTACCGAACTGGTCGGCGTGAAGAAGGATGAAACCGGACTGAAAGGGTGGAACGGCGACTCTTGGGGCTATCGGAGCCGGGAGGAAGGCGGCATCCAGCAGTACGACTTCAACATCTCGTTCAACGTGGAGGACCGGATGTATTTCGGTGCCACCGTAGGGGTCTATGATGTCGACTACAAACGGACCACCTATTACACGGAAGATATCTACGACGGTGCGCATGAGGGTTTCTATGAACAACAGAACTGGTTCCGCACAGAAGGTACCGGTGTCGATTTCAAGCTGGGTGCGATTTTCCGTCCCATTGAGGATTCCCCGTTCCGTTTTGGAGTGGCGGTCCATACACCTACCTGGTACACCCTGACCGACACCTATGCCTCCGACCTTTATTCGGAGATTCAGTTCGCCGGCGAGGAAGGAGTGAACAAGGCAGAGGAATACACCCCCGACTATGTGAACGGGGCTACCCTTCGCGACTATGAGTTGCGCACACCGTGGAAATTCAGTGCCAGCCTCGGAACGGTGGTGGGCGGTATCATGGCCCTCGGAGCCGAATATGAGTTCGCCGACTATGGTTCCTCGAAGCTCTATTACGACGGAGGCGACGAGATGTACAACCAGACGCAGTACATCAAGGAAGACTTGAAGGGCGTCCATACGTTGCGGATTGGCATGGAAACGCGTATCGTACCGGAGTTCAGCCTGCGGGCGGGTTACAACTACAGCACCTCCGGCTTTGAGAAATCGGCCTACAAGGCACTGGATTGGAATGACATGCGCACGGATACGGAGTATGAGAACCGTAACGACCGCCACACGGTGACGGTGGGAATGGGGTATCGTGGTAAGGCGTTCTTCGCCGACCTGGCCTACAAGTACGATTTGTACAAATCGGATTTCTATGCCTTCAGTGCAGAAGCGCTTCAGGCGACGAAGCTGGACAATGAACGCCATCAGCTGCTGATGACGGTAGGCTTCCGCTTCTGATTTTATTTAGAAACAAAGACACAAAGGAAGGAAGAAATAATCCCTTTGTGTCTTTGTTTCTTTGTGTTATGACTCATTTCGCCCTGTACTGCCGCTTCTTCCAGAAATTAAACCCCGCATAGATACGCAGGCTTCCGAACGAATTGCTCATAATCAGGTCGTTCCGGTGATAGTAATAGCTGTTGATATAGAGCGTGGCCCCCACAAAATACTTGCTGTTGTTCCAGGTGATACCTGCCCGGGTAGTCATGTCGAAGTTCAGGTCGTTCACCCAGCTCGCCCAGTGCGAGTCGGTATTGGCAGGCAGTCCGTTGATTTTCGCCTTCTTGTAGGCAATGGCTGGCATCAGCGAAAGATTCATCAGGCAGTTCTTGGCAAACACCCAGTTGTAGCCATAGCCGAAACTCAGGTTGTAGTCGCTGTATTCCAAGTTGTTGAACTTCAGGCTTTCATCCATGTGCTCCACCATCTCCGTCGGCAGTTGGGTATAGTCGAAAGCAATCTTGTGGTTCGAGTGCGAAAACCCGGCCATAAAGGAGCCGCAACTGATGCGCTGGTTGGTAGACTGGCTGTACGCTGCCGGATAAGAGAACTTCCGGTTATTGAAAATCCAGTAGACATTCAGGCCCTTCAACGTGCTCTGGAATCCCTTGAAATCCTCGCCTACATAGGACGAAGGGATGTCGAAATTGGAGTAGGACTGGATATGGAAGTCGTTCCCCGTCTTGCGGTAGTACAGGTCTATGCCGAATCGGGAGCTGTAGAGATTGAGGACAAACTCTTTCTTCGACACCTCGTCCTTGTTTTTGCCCAGCAGGTCGGAAGTATTGAACGCAGCTCCAAGGAAAATCCATCTCCATCCGAAGTAGAAACCGATTTTTGGGGTGAGGTCGGGCGCGAAACTGATGCGTTGCGCTTCACCTTCCCGGTTGCGGGCCTTCATGCGGTAGTGCTCTCCCCAGAAACTTTGTTCCAGCATAAACGCCAGGTTGTAGCGGTTCTCGGCGATGTAGGTCGTGTCTATTTCGCTGAAAATCTTGCCGAAGACCTGGCCGAAGGTGCGTTTCGCGGTTTCTTGGGCCGAGAGTGGGACACTCAGCAGGAGGGTGGTCAGGCAGAGGGGAACAACGTGCATTCTCATAGGCGGTTCGGTAGGTAGGTTGATACTACAATGGCGGCAGACCGGCTGACCTTACAGCTTGTTCAGGATGCGGTCCATCACCCAGTTGGTCGGTGTGGCACTGATGCCGTCGCAGGTGCAGATGGCCTTCCCTTGAAGGTGCTCCACCACCGTCTTGATGAGGGGCAGCTGCACGTGAGGCGGATTGGGCGGGAGGATTTCCTCGCGTCCGTGTTCGGTATGGATGCCGATGGGTTCGTAGGTGAACACCGAAAAGCAGATCATCCCTTTGTCGCCGATGATTTCGATACGGTCTTCCTTGGCCGATTCGTGGGCGACAAAGCACCAAGAACCGGAGCCGGGCAGACCGGACTCGAACCGGAAGCAGGCACTGATGGTGTCTTCCGCCTGATAAAGACCGCCCCGGTTGCTGGTATATCCTTCTGCTTCGAGAATGCAGCCGAACATCTCCTGCAGCAGGTCGAGCTGATGGGGAGCCAGGTCGTAGAAATACCCGCCTCCCGCAATGTCGGGCTGGACCCGCCACGGCAGGTTCGTACTGTTATAGTCGAGGGCACGAGGCGGCTGGGCAAAGCGGATCTGCACGTTGATGACATTGCCGATTCGGCCTTCTTCCACCAGTTGCTTCACTTTCTGGAAGTAGGGGAGGTAGCGGCGATAGTAGGCAACGAAGCAGGGCACTCCCGTCTCGCGGGAGATGCGGTTGATGCGGGCACAGTCTTCGTAGCTGGCCGCCATGGGCTTTTCGATGTAGACCGGTTTGCCTGCTTTCATGGCCATGATGGCAAAGGTGGCGTGGGAGGAAGGCGGAGTGGCGATGTAGATGGCATTGACTTCCTCGTCACCGATGAGTTCCTGTGCATCCGTGTACCATCGGGGAATGTTGTGTCGTTTGGCATACGACTGAACCTTGTCCTTGTCGCGGCTCATGACGGCTACGACGTTCGAACCGTCTACCCGGCTGAAGGCAGGTCCGCTCTTTTTTTCGGTCACTTCACCGCATCCGATGAAGCCCCAGTTTACGGTTGGAATGAAATCTATCATGGCGTTCCTTTCTTGAAATAGTTGCGAATCAGTTGGCGGTAGGCCGGGGTGGCCGTACAGCTGTCGAGCCAGGCGTTGAGGCTGTCGCGCAAGGCAGGTGCATGACGGCTGGTCCCCCAGGCATAGAATTGGGTGAAGCTGATGTCGGTGCTGATGTCGAGTTCCGGGAAATCCGGGAGCAGGTGTCGGGCGATTCCTTCGTCGCACACGGCATAGTCGATATCTTTTCCGGCCACCATGGCCAGCAGTTGTTCGGGACCGTACTGCTCCACTTCCTCGATGTAGATGGTATCGGCCATTTCGTTGATGAGGTGGTGCAGGCGCAGCAGGGCCGGCGAGCCCTTCACCACGTAGAGATGCTTGTGGGCCAGTGACAGCTGGTTCTTCAGGTACAGGCTGTCATCGTCGCCGGAGGGTTTGCGCTGCACCAGCACTTGTTTTCCCTGCAGCAGGGTATGGGTGAACAATAGCGAGTCCTTCGAGCGAGCGTTCACCAGCGTACCGGTCGCCAGCAGGTCGTACCGCCCGCTGCAGACGCCTTCCAGTCTTTCCTCGTAGCTCATCAGGGGAATCAGTTCCAGTCGCAGTCCTTTTGAGGCGGCAAAGGCATGGAGCAGTTCGTAGTCGAATCCTTCCACCGTGTCGTCCTTCACGTAGTAGCTGACGGAGTTGTATTCCGTCACGGCACGGAGCACACCCGAGGCCATCACCTCGTCATAGTCACGCGGGTGATAGTCGGTACGTACCTTCTTCTGCGTGTTCATCAGGGCCGTACCGATGGCGATGGCCACGGCCAGCAGCGTGTAGCGGAGTATCTTTTTCTTGTTCATGGCTGTAGAGGGGATGAGGTGACCGTCTTAATCGAAGAAATTCCACGAGATGCCTAACTTGAGTCCCCTCGGGTTGAGCGGGTAGTGGGCCACCTGGAAATAGCTCTTGTCGCCGGTAGGCTGGACCAGGTTGTACATCTCCAGGAAAATACGGGTGCGCTTCAGGTGCAGGTTGACATAGCCGTTGACCAGCGGGAAACCGCCCAGCTTGTAGCGCGTTTCGGGGTTCTGCAGGTAGAACTGGCCGATGGCAGGGGCATAGTCAGGGGCATAGTATTCACTGAAATAGCGCAGGTCGGCTCCCATTTCTACCATGAGTACTTTCTTGGCCAGTCCGAACTGCATGTAAAGGTTATGGTAGAGCACCAGCTGGGGCAAGGGAAGCACGTCCTCGTTGCTGGATTTCTGGTAGGTCACCACGTTGTCCAGATGGAAGATGCCGAGGCGGAAGTTCTGCGAGAACGTGGCGTTGAACACCTGCAGGTTGTCCGTATGCTGGCGCACGGCGGCATCGTTTCGGTAGGTGGCCGCCTGCGTTTCCGTGGCAGGGGTTGCTACGACAGACGTGTTGTCCAGATACGTGTAGTTCTTGATGTTCTCTGCTCCGATGCTCAGCTGCGTCTGCCGTCGTTGTCCCACCAATAGTGCTTCGAGTGGAAATGGCGGAAGTAGAAGACCGGCTGCAAGTTCTTGATGTAGGCATTGGCCTCGAACCGCACGGTGTCGTTCTTCAGCCGGAAGTTGAGGTCGCCCTTCCCTTCGATGCTGAACTGTCCGGCATCCTCGCCGGCGATGCCCAGTTCGCCGATGACATTGTAGTGGAGCGTCCGCCCCTGTTCCTTGATGAGCTGTCCGCCCACTGACAACACGTTCTCCCGGTAGTCGGTGGAAGCCCGCTGTCCGCCCGGCGTGCGGAGCGAGTCGTTCAGGGTGAAACCGCGGTATTCATGGGTGATGAACGCCGTCAGTCCGGCCTTGGCCCATCGGCTGAAGCCTTCCCGGATGGAGATGCCGAACGTGTTCTTGACCGAGGTGTGCTTGGTCACGTCCGTCGAATCCGTGCCCAGGAAGTTGTTCCGGAAGTAGGCCTGGTTTTGGCTATGGTCGTAGGAAATGTATTCCCGTTTGTTCATGTCGACCTTGAGGGTATGGATGAAACTGGTCACGGGGAGGAACACCTGCGTCTGGAGCGTGTCCTGCTCGTCGGGATTGTCGCGGTAGATGCCCAGGTTATAGCGGTGGGTGAGAAACAGGTGGTAGCCCCGGTTGTGGTTCCAGATGTTGGACAGGTTCACCGGAATTTCGCTGGTGGAGTAGGTCTTCTTGCCCTCCGCCATGTCCAGAGGACGCTTTACGTAATTGTCGTTGGTGATACCGCCGTTTTCCGCCATCTTCAGGTTGTCGTTGATGAAACTGGCATGCATCTCATAGTGGTCGCCCCGGTAGTAGGCGAACAGGTCTCCGTTGAACAAGGCCGTCGACTGGTTCTGGTACTTGCCTCGCCCGTAGGTATAGTCGATGTTGAATCCGAAGCCCGTCCGTTTGTTGGCATTGATGGCGAAATAGGCCTTGAACCGTTCCTCTCCCGTACGAGCGTCCCCGTGCTTGAAATAGGTGAGGTTCGTGAAGGGGGACTTGGTGTTGGTGAACACGACGTTGTCCGGTCGGATGAGGGTAAAGTCATACGGGTCAGTGAAGAAAGCCTGCGTCGGTTCCTTCCGTTCGAAGAACACGTGGGCGAAACGGGGAGCTCCCAGGTTTCCCAGATAGGAATACTGCCCTTCAGGGCCGCCTGTGTCGTTCATATTCTGGAAATTGTGCTGTACGGTATCGATGGGCACGCTGCTCATCGTGCCGAGCCGGTCGTCCACTACCCAAGAGGCCAGTCCGATGGGAATGGTATTGGCATCAATGACCGCCGTCGTGTCAATCGGGTTTCCGTTACGGTCATACCGGTTGCTGTCCATTCCCGAAGCCGACTTCCCGAACTGGTTGCCGAATCCGTTCTGGCCATAGTTCTGCGCGGCGAGATTCCCGCAGAGCAGTATCAGTAGGGCAAATGCAAAATATACTTTTCTCATAATGGGGGCAAAGATAGAAATTTTTCATCATAACGCCAAGTGGCAATATACATTTCACTCCTTCTTTGTGGCGAAGTAATCGAAGCGAAGAATGAGATCGGAAATGTGGTGCGCCTGCCGTAAGTGACATACGGTTTCTGGCGAATAATTGTTCCCTTCCACTTGCATTTGCGAACCGACAGCCACTCCTTCTTTCTCAGGATGGAGAATGCTGCTACCTAATCCTTTCCAGCAATAGCCGTCTAATTGTAGCAATTCGAGCAGAGTGGGATAAATGTCGATTTGTCCCATGACTTGTTCGTACCGCCTTCCGACAGGGGAGTTAATGACGATGAAAGGGACAAAAGGTTTGTCGCCGACCAGCCCTTGGCATAGGGGATGATGGCACAGTTCTTCCCGGTCGGTGGCCAGTCCTTCGTGGTCTCCTGTAATGACAACCAGCGTTTCTTGATATTGGGGTAGGGTTTTCAGAAAGTCGATGAACTGGCCGATGGCTCGGTCTGTATAGTGTGCAGTGGTCAGGTAGTCGCCTGCCTTTTCCGGGAATCCTTCAGGTATCGGTAACGTTCGCAGGTGCTCAGGTAACTTGAAGGGAGCATGACCGGAGTAGGTGACAAATTGAATGTAAGACGATTCATGTGCCTTCCATATCTCTCCTTTGGCGATTTTTTCTTGACATTGCTGGAAGAATGGTACATCTCCAATCCGTTTGTGGGTTCCAAACGCCTCGGTCATGCGGAAATCGGGATAGGAGATGATGGTGTCTATACCGAAACTTTTGGCTACGGCTCCTTGGTTCCACGTTGACACCTTGTCGATGGTGAGTAAGTAGTTTCGGCTGTTTTTGAACTCTTTCATCGCTTTGGGAAGTGTGTAGTAGTGATTGTCTGCATACATGCTGCAATAAGCCCCGCTTTCTAAAGGTAACAGGCCGGCACAAATCATCAATTGAGCGTCGATAGACCGTCCGCCTTTTACTTGTGTCAGGATACGCGGTGCATATAAAGTGGTGGGTTCTTTCAACAATTCGTTGAGGCAAGGAGTGATTTCTTGTCCGTTTACCTTCTGTTCCAATACCCAGCTTTCAAACGATTCGGCGATGATGACAAGGCAATGCTTGCGGGGAGGCAGGACCGTGTCGGAGCAGGACGGGGAAGGCTGTTCTGTCATCCATTGTCGGATTTCGCTTTGGATAGCAGGGGTAAGCACCTTTTCTGGTTCAGTCAGGTCATAGTAAAGACACCCGAAAACGGTGAATAACGGAGCACTGCTGGAGCACAGGTAAGCGGATTGTTTCAATTGCTGATAGGAATGGCGGAAGCCTCCCTTGCTGGCATTTAGAAGAACGAGCAATCCGGCTATTCCGCAAAGAGGTATCCAATAATAGCGAATACGTTCTTTGCGTGTAGGGGATGATGACGGTGACTTTCTGACCATCCATCCTATCAGACAAGTAGTGAACGGGAAGGCCAGGTCGCTCCAACGAAAGGAGTCAAGGACACTGGCCATAAAATCGGTTAGATTGTCCGCCAAGGCGTAACTGCTCAAAGGAATGGCTGTATAGTACGTTCGGAAATACCATAAATTGGCAACCAGCAGCAGGTCAACCAATAGCAGTATGACTATTTGTACCTTGCGATAACGAAACAGGAGGTACGAGGATGAAAGTACGAATATACTCAGCAGCTTGCTCAGGTAGGTTTCTGCATACGAGAACGAGGCAAACGTCGTGTCGATACACCAGAATATATCGAACAGGATGAATTTTACAAAAAGTCCACCACTGAAGACCAGGGCGGTTTTGTTCCAGAAATTTCTATACATGAATGGACAGTCGTTGATTTACAGGCTGCAAATATAGGGATTTATCAGAACAAAATATGTCATTTCGGAAACTCTTTCTGGCAATTGCTCCTTTTTCTCGTCAAAATTTTCGGGAGAATGCATCTGCATAGGACGAACGAGTAGATGGCTGCTATATGAAAAAGGGCTTTCTATACGTCCGGATGGGGATAGAAGGAGACGGCTCTGGCTCGCTGTAGGTGCAACGGGCCAAAGCCGCCTATGATGTGTCGGATGCGATGATTCGGTTCGACTATTTCAGACAGTAGCCGGTTCCGTCGTGACAGGGGCGATGATGTCCATGCCAATATGGATGGCCTTCTCGTTCATCGGAATCAGTTTGTGATGGCGTTCCGGCAAGGTCTTGCGGAGTGCCTGGATGACACTGTCGATGCAGACGATGGGGCGGATCTTCAGCAGTCCGCCCAAGACAATCATGTTGAAGGTCTTTGCCATGCCGCGTTCGTTGGCTTCGTCCATGGCATCGATGCGGAATATGCGGATGTCCTGACGGGTAGGCGGAGTTGTGATGCCATAGCC
Organism: Phocaeicola plebeius; assembly: GCA_004558305.1. Classification (GTDB taxonomy): domain Bacteria; phylum Bacteroidota; class Bacteroidia; order Bacteroidales; family Bacteroidaceae; genus Phocaeicola; species Phocaeicola plebeius_B. Next base: position 28,804 of record SFDG01000048.1, on the reverse strand, counting down.
GTCGTAGATGAGGACTCCCCCCGGTTTTACCTTGCTTTCGAACTTGTCCAATGAGGGCTGGTTCAGGATGATGGCCGTATCGTATTTGCTCAGGATGGGCGATGAGATGCGGTCGTCGCTCACGATGACCGTCACGTTGGCGGTGCCTCCGCGCTGTTCAGGTCCGTAGGCCGGCATCCAGGTCACCTCCTTGCCTTCCATCAGTCCGGAATAGGCCAGGATTTTTCCCATCGACAGTACGCCCTGACCGCCGAATCCTGCTATGATGATTTCTTCTTTCATACGCTATTTCATGGTTTTGTTATCGTCTGTGGGGATTGTATCTTTCAAATCGCCGATGGGATAAAAGGGGAACATGTGTTCTTCCATCCACTTGTTGGCAGCGTCGGGACTCATCTTCCAGCCCGAATTGCAGGTAGAGACGATTTCCACCAGGCTGGATCCTTGGCCGTTCATCGAGCATTCGAAGGCCTTGCGGATGGCTTTCTTAGCTTTGCGGATGGCGGCTACCGTATGGACAGACTGGCGGGTGACATAGGCTGTTCCCTGCAAGGTGGCCGCTATCTCCGTCACCTTCAGCGGATAGCCGTGGATTTCAGGAATACGGCCATACGGACAGGTAGCTGTCTTCATGCCCAGTAGGGTAGTCGGTGCCATCTGGCCGCCTGTCATGCCGTAGATGGCATTGTTGATGAAGATGATGGCGATGTGCTCTCCTCGGTTCAGGGCATGAATGGTTTCAGCGGTACCGATGCAGGCCAGGTCGCCATCGCCCTGGTAGGTGAATACCAGACGGTCTGGCCAGAGCCGCTTGATGGCAGAGGCAAGTGCCGGTGCACGGCCGTGTGCCGCTTCCTGGCAGTCGATATCCAGGTAGTTGTACATGAACACCGCGCAGCCGACGGGACTGATGCCCACCGTCTTGTCAGCCATGCCCATTTCTTCGATGACTTCTGCAATGAGTTTGTGCACCACCCCATGGCTGCATCCAGGGCAGTAGTGCATGTTGTTATCGTTCAACAGCCGCGGCTTCTGGTATACCAGGTGCTCGGGCTTCATTAGTTCTTCTTTTGTCATAGCGTCAGAGATTATCAGAACAGGAAACGGAGTACGAATTCCACCATCTTCACTGCCAGCGAGATGCCGCAGACAAGGAAGAACCAGTGCTTGTCGTCGCCCAGCGAGAAATAGAGTATCATGGAGGCAGCTGCTCCGATAAGGAACACGACATTGAGTACGGTGCGTATCTGATCAAAATTGTTCATATCACTTCGTTTTTTCGGGTGAGTTGATAAAGGTTTGTTTCAAGGCATCTACCACTTCGTCGGGGTCGGGCACGATGCCTCCCAGGCGGCCGAAATGTTCGACAGGCAGGCTGCACTTGACGGCCAGTTCCACATCTTCAATCATCTGTCCGCTGTTCAGCTCTACCACCAGAATGCCTTTGGTCTGGCGGGCACGGGACGCAAGGGCTTCCGACGGGAACGGCCACAGGGTGATGGGGCGGAACAATCCCACGCGGATGCCTTCCTCGCGAGCATGTTCCAAGGCTTTCTGGGCAATGCGGGCACACGAGCCGAATGCCACGATGAGGTAGTCGGCATCTTCGCAGTCGATTTCTTCGTAACGGCATTCCCGGGCCTGTATTTCCGCATACTTGGCCTGCAGCTGCAGGTTTCTCCGTTCCATCATGGCTGGATCCAGTTCGAGGGAAGTGATGACATTCGGGCGGCGTCCTTTGCAACCGGTGGTGGCCCAGGGACATTGGGCGATAATCTCTTCTTCCGTGCGGCGGGGACGGAAATCAGGGAGAACTACCTTTTCCATCATTTGTCCGATGACACCGTCTGCCAGAATCATGGCCGGATTACGGTATTTGAAAGCCAGTTCGAACGCCAGTCCGACGAAGTCTGCCATTTCCTGTACGGAAGCCGGAGCCAGGGCAATCACGTGGTAGTCACCGTGTCCTCCTCCCTTGGTGGTCTGGAAATAGTCCGCTTGGCTGGGTTGGATGGTTCCCAAGCCTGGTCCGCCGCGCATGACATTCACCACCAGACAGGGCAATTCCGCGCCTGCAATGTAGGAAATGCCTTCCTGCTTCAGACTTACACCCGGACTCGACGAAGAGGTCATGACCATCTTGCCGCTTCCGGCGCCTCCATATACCATATTAATTGCCGCCACCTCGCTTTCCGCCTGCAGTACCACCATTCCGGTGGTTTCCCACGGCTTTTGTTCGGCCAGCGTTTCCAGTACTTCCGATTGAGGGGTGATTGGGTAACCGAAATACCCGTCAGCACCTATTCGGATGGCTGCGTGGGCGATGGCCTCATTACCCTTCATAAGAACGACTTCTTTTGCCATAGTTGTATTTTTTTTGTTTTTATTGCTGTTCGTCTGTCTTGGCCCGGTACACTGTCAGGCAGGCATCGGGGCAGACAATGGCGCACGAAGCGCATCCGATGCAGGTATCTTCCAGCACTTGCTGTACGTAATTGTAGCCTCTTGGGTTCACTTTGGGAGTCAGCGCCAGTACGTGGAGCGGGCAAGCTATTACGCAAAGACTGCATCCTTTGCAGCGGTCGGTGTTCACAACAACGACACCTTTCATTTTCGCCATAGGTTCTATATTTTTTTCTTATTGATTAAACATGTCTTTATTATAGAAGTTAAGGATATCCATTGCCATGCTGCGGGCAGATGCGGCAGGTCCCTCCGGGTTCCTGTCAATAGCCTCTTGGTAAAAATTCAAGGCACCCTGCCAGTCGCCTGTTTTCCGGCAGGCATTCCCCAGCAAATAGTAGGCATCCGCTTCGCTGGCCGTATCGCCTGTCTGTCCGGCTTCGGCCAGCACGTCATACAGTGCTTTGACAGCGGCTTCACAATGCCCCTCGGCCAGCATTTTTTTTATACTCTTCAGTCTTTCATTCATAACAATGAATTGTCTTAACTCACAGGACAAAGATAAGGCTTATTTTCTTTCAAATTGGTCTTTTCTGCGCATTATTTGTTTCATTTCATGTATTTTATCAATTCGTTCTTTTGTAATTCGTTTATTATTAGTACTTTTACAGGATGGCTTAACGGTTACACTTGAAAATGTTGCGAAAACAACTACGGGGCTGTGCAGGGCGTTTGTGGCTCCTGTTTCGTCTTCTTCTGTGACGGCATTGACTGAAAGGATTGTTCTGTTTTTCACATCTGTCGTTCTTGGGCAGGCAGGGAAAGACTTTTCGGAGGAACAAAAAACTCCTGAAAACATTTGCGAATATCTATATAAGTCGTACCTTTGCGAAATATTGAAGCAAAAATCAATTAATAAGAAATAATAACTAACTTATCGTATCAGGAAATGAATAAAATTATTTCAAAAGAACACTTTTCAGAGAAAGTCTTCAAACTCGTCATTGAAGCACCTCTGATTGCCAGATCGCGCAAAGCCGGGCACTTTGTTATCGTCCGTGTGGGCGAAAAGGGTGAACGTATGCCCCTGACCATTGCGGCTGCCGATCCTGAAAAAGGAACCATTACACTCGTCGTACAGGAAGTGGGACTTTCGTCCACACGGTTGTGCGAACTCAACGAAGGCGATTATATTACTGACGTGGTAGGTCCTTTGGGAAAAGCCACGCATATCGAGAATTTCGGAACGGTGGTATGTGCCGGAGGTGGAGTAGGAGTGGCTCCCATGCTTCCTATCGTACAGGCTCTCAAGGCTGCCGGCAACCGTGTCGTTACTGTCTTGGCTGGCCGTACGAAAGAGTTGATCATTCTGGAAAAGGAAATGCGCGAGAGTTCGGATGAAGTGATTATCATGACCGACGACGGTTCCTATGGACGGAAAGGACTGGTGACGGAAGGCATTGAGGAGGTAATCCGCCGGGAAACGGTGAACAAATGTTTTGCCATCGGTCCGGCCATCATGATGAAATTTGTCTGTCTGCTGACCAAGAAATACGAGATTCCTACGGATGTGTCTCTCAATACCATTATGGTAGACGGTACGGGCATGTGTGGTGCCTGCCGCATCAGTGTGGGAGGGAAGACCCGTTTCGTGTGTGTGGATGGTCCGGAATTCGACGGACATCAGGTGGATTTCGACGAAATGCTGAAACGGATGGGAGCTTTCCGCGACATCGAACGGGAAGAACTTCACAAGCTGGACGAAGCAGGACATGCAGAAGGGGCCTGTCAGGCTCTCCCGCCGACCGACGGACGGGATGCCGAATGGCGTGAAGCCCTCCGCAAGCAGATGAAGCCCAAGGAACGTACGGCCATTCCTCGCGTGAAGATGAATGAACTGGATCCGGAATATCGCTCGCACAGCCGCAAGGAGGAAGTCAACCTCGGCCTGAATGAAGAACAGGCACTGACGGAAGCCAAGCGCTGCCTGGACTGTGCCAATCCTTCGTGTATGCAGGGATGCCCCGTCGGCATCAACATCCCGGGCTTTGTGAAGAACATCGAACGGGGCGAATTCCTGGAAGCAGCCCGTGTCCTGAAACAGACCAGTGCATTGCCGGCAGTGTGCGGACGCGTCTGCCCGCAGGAGAAACAATGTGAATCGAAGTGTATCCACCTCAAGATGGGGCATGAAGCGGTTGCCATCGGCTATCTGGAACGCTTTGCCGCCGATTATGAACGCGAAAGCGGACAGATTTCCGTGCCGGAGATTGCTGCCAAGAACGGCATCAAGGTTGCGGTGGTCGGTTCAGGTCCTGCCGGATTGTCATTTGCCGGGGATATGGCCAAGAAGGGGTACGATGTAACGGTCTTCGAGGCTTTGCACGAAATCGGCGGTGTATTGAAGTATGGTATTCCTGAATTCCGTCTGCCCAACAAGATTGTGGATGTGGAAATCGGTAACCTGGAGAAAATGGGTGTCCGTTTCGTCAAGGACTGCATCGTGGGCAAGACCATCAGTGTGAAAGAACTGGAGGCTGAAGGTTATAAGGGCATTTTTGTGGCATCTGGTGCTGGCCTGCCCAATTTCATGAACATCCCTGGTGAGAACTCCATCAACATCATGTCGTCCAATGAATACCTGACCCGCGTCAACCTGATGGATGCGGCAAGTGAGGATTCGGATACGCCGGTTACGTTTGGCAAACGGGTAGCTGTCATCGGTGGTGGCAATACGGCCATGGACTCCGTACGTACGGCCCGTCGTTTGGGAGCCGAACGGGCGATGATTATCTACCGTCGTTCGGAGGCGGAAATGCCGGCCCGTCTGGAAGAAGTGAAGCATGCCAAGGAAGAAGGAGTGGAATTCCTCACCTTGCATAACCCCATTGAATACATTGCCGACGAAAAGGGACGTGTCAAGCAGGTGGTGCTCCAGAAAATGGAACTGGGAGAACCCGATGCTTCAGGCCGCCGCAGTCCGGTGGCTATCCCCGGCGCTGTAGAGACGATAGATATCGATATGGCCATTGTCAGTGTGGGTGTGTCGCCGAATCCCATCGTACCTCATTCTATCGAAGGACTGGAGTTGGGCCGAAAGGGAACCATCGCCGTGAACGATGAGATGCAATCCTCCATTCCCACTATCTATGCAGGCGGCGACATTGTCCGTGGAGGTGCTACCGTCATCTTGGCTATGGGAGATGGCCGTCGAGCCGCCGCCGCTATGGACAAGCAGTTAGGACATCAATAATTGTACTTAAAAAATACCCAACATGAAGAACCGTTTTTCCTGGATGTCGGCTTTGGCCTTTGTGGCAGGACTGACATCGTGCACATCGACCAAGGTGGCACCGCCCGAGGCGGTGCTCCCGATTCCTGAACCCAAGCAGGTGAACTGGCAAAAGATGGAGACCTATGCCTTCATTCATTTCGGCCTGAACACCTTTAATGATCGTGAATGGGGGTATGGCGACTCAGACCCCAAGACATTCAATCCGACTCGTCTCGACTGCGAGCAGTGGGCACAGACGCTCGTTGCCGCAGGGATGAAAGGGGTGATTCTGACGGCCAAGCACCACGATGGTTTCTGCCTTTGGCCGTTCGAGGGGACTGACTACAACATCAGCCAATCTCCTTATAAGGACGGAAAAGGAAATGTAGTCCGCGAATTGGCTGATGCCTGCCAGAAATACGGATTAAAACTGGCTCTTTACCTATCGCCGTGGGACCGCCATCAGGCCAATTACGGAACACCTGAATACTTGCCGTATTTCTATGCTCAGTTGCGGGACCTCATGACCAACTACGGCGAAATGTTCGAAGTATGGTTCGATGGTGCCAACGGTGGTGACGGATGGTATGGCGGTGCAAAGGAAGCGCGTACCATCGACCGTAAGAACTACTACAATTATCCTCGCATCTATGAGATGCTGGACAGCCTTCAGCCCCAGGCCATCATTTTCAGTGACGGTGGGCCGGGTTGCCGTTGGGTGGGCAACGAGCGTGGCTTTGCCGGTGCTACCAACTGGTCGTTCCTGCGCAAGGGTGAGGTATATGCCGGTTATCCCCGCTACTACGAGTTGCAGTACGGACATTCCGACGGTAACCAGTGGGTACCTGCCGAGTGCGATGTATCCATCCGTCCGGGTTGGTTCTACCATCCTGAAGAAGATGACCGGGTGAAGACACCGGAACAGTTGCTTGACCTTTACTATCGCAGTGTAGGACATAACGCTACCCTGTTGCTGAACTTCCCGGTGGATCGCGACGGATTGATTCATCCCATTGATTCGGCCAATGCCGTTCAGTTCCGTCAGCTGGTGCTCCAGGAATTGCAGAACAATCTGGTGGCCGGACAGCGGGCAAAGGTGAGCAACGAACGGGGCGGTGACTATGTGGCTGCAGCTCTGACCGATGATGACTACGACACCTTCTGGGCAACCGAGGACGGCGTGACGACGGCCGACATCGAATTCAGTTTCCCGCATCCGCAGCGGATAAACCGTCTCATGTTGCAGGAATACATACCTTTGGGCCAACGGGTGAAAGCATTTACCGTAGAATATCAGCAGCAGGGAGAATGGCTGCCCGTTCGCTTGAACGAGGAGACCACGACTATCGGTTACAAGCGTTTGCTGCGTTTCGAATCCGTAGAAGCCGAAGGGGTACGCATCCGCATTACGGACGCTCGCGGACCGCTTTGTATCAATAATGTGGGAGTGTACGATGCAGGACCGAATGCCGACCGTATCTTTACCGAAACGAAGAACAAGTTGGAAAGTCTGCCGTTTACACTGCCTGGCGTACCGGAAGAGGCAGCTGCCGCAGCCACCGACCGCGAGGAAGGAACAACCTGTTTCGTGGATGGCAACGAGTTGCTCATCGATTTGGGCGACGAGCGGTTCATTTCTTCTTTCCATTTCTTGCCGGACCAGCAGGAACCGAATCGTGGATTGATTGCCAATTATGAGTTGTCTGTCGGTGCTACAGCCGACGCGGTGACAACGGTCGTGAAGACCGGTGAGTTCTCGAACATACAGAACAATCCGATACTACAGTCGGTATATTTCACCCCTGTCAGTGCCCGTTTCCTCCGCCTGAAGGCGACGCGCATGATTCAGGAAGGAGAAGCGATGGGATTTGCTGAGATTGCAGTGAAGTAAATTTCGCTTGGCCCAAACATCAGGAAGGTGTATAAGAACGGACAGCTTATCCCGTTTTTATACACCTTCTTTTATATGCCTTTTCAGCGGTTGTCTGCCGACAGATCCTTCAGGACCAGACCGGCTATGGTCAGTCCGAAAATAGCCGTGATGTGCATGAGTGATCCATTTATCTGTGCCTTGCTGGAACACCATTCGTGGTTCAGCAAGGCAGCTTCTCCCGGTCCTGACTGTGCCTTCGGACACATACACTTTTCGGTGCCGCAGGTACTGTTGTGCCCTTTGTTTTCCAGCAGTTCGTCGCTGAATACGCAGGTAAATTTTCGGGCAGGGCGGCGTTTCTGCTGCTTGAACCGGTTGCGTAAAGCACGTGCCAGCGGACATCCTTTCACCTGCCAGAACTCGGCCACCTGAATGCGGGTAGGGTCGAGCTTCAGGGCTGCTCCCATAGACGAGAAGAACTTGGCCTTGGTGCGGCAAGCCATCTCGATTAGCAGCAGTTTATCTTTCAGAGAATCGATGCAGTCGATGATATAGTCGTACGTGTCGAGTCCGAAGCTGTCGGCAGTTTCGGCGGTGAAGATTTGTTGGCGGGCATCGATGTCAGCAGTTGGGTTCACTGTCAGCAGGTGCTCCTTAAGGGCATCTACCTTGACTTGTCCGACTGTACGGGTCGTGGCCATCAGCTGGCGGTTGATGTTGGTGATACACACGCGGTCGCTGTCTACAATGGTAAGGTGCAAGATTCCCGACCGTATAAGGCTCTCTGCACACCAAGAGCCTACGCCGCCTACTCCAAACACAATGACTCGGGCCTGGCTGATGCGTTCCATCGTTTCATCGCCCAGCAGCAGCTGGGCTCGTTTGAGGATTCCTTTTTCTATTCCCATGGTTTGTTCTGTTTCTTTTCCCGGCAAAATTATATATAATCTTCTAAGTTCTCGGTATAGGGACAGTTCAAAATCGAGTCCCTTCCGATTTTTCCTGCCACTGGTTGTCCTTTTTGCCAGTATGCCGGGTAGATGGGTGCTTCTTGTCCATTTATATTTTGGTACAGAACCGTAAAAATGTTGTCAAAAGTATGTTCTGATGCCATTGCTGGGGAGCCCGTTCGAAAACCTTGGGCCACTTATCAAATTGTCATGCTGAACGAAGAGAAGAATCTGAATACATCTCTTTATGTTAATAGTTCCTTCTCTTCTCTACCAATGACGAAGCTGTAGGGGCAGACCTATGTAAACATCCACCTCGGCATCCGGGCGGACACGCAGGTCCGCCCCTACAGCGTCATCATCGAATCGTTTCACACCCCGTGTGATGGCTACTCAGAATGACAGGTCAAAATAGCAGCGGCTATTAGCGGTGGGAGAGTTGAGAGCGGAATTGTTCTGGCAAGCAATAGTAAATCATTTCAGCGGCCTCTTCTTGTCCGCACGCCAGTGCTGCCCGGTAGCCGTTGAGCTGTGCTTCGATGCCCCGACGGTTCGTGGCAAAGACATTGTACACCTGTAACGACAGAATCTGGTCGATGATGAAGATACGTGGTTCGGTATAGTGTGCACACATGGCAAGGAGGTAATCGGTATCGATATTATCAGCGAACATATCCTCGAAAAGGTGCGGATTGGGCAAGGTGACAGGTTGCTTGTTCTCTGGCAGGAAACTGATCCAATACAGGTTGCGTTCGGAGATTCGTCCGTTCTTGTCCCGATAAGTCACATGTATGGGTTGGTAACGACAGATGGCTGTCAGCAGCGTTTCTGCCACTTCTGTAGCGTTTCCTTTGTCGGAGAAATCACAATCCATAGGTTCGGTAGCAAAAGGCGTTTCCAGTCCTTCGATATTCGCGATTTCATTGTAAGGAATGAAATGTGGTTCATCCAGTACCACTTCCCGACCTTCAATGCCCCATACGAACAGTTCGGCTTTTAGTCCGAGCGTACGTGAATAGTACAGGTATTGGTTGCCGTGGGTGACAGTGGTGATTCGGGTGAAGGGGTAGTTCAGAGTGCTTTCTTCCAACTTAGCCTTCATTTCCTGGTACGCTTCCAAAATGTCTCCTTTGGCAGGATTGGGCTTTTCCTCTCTTGTTGTCTTTTTTTCTGCTTGGCAGGACTTTTTTCCTGGGGCTTTTTCCATGAAAGCGGCAGGTGCTTGGGTATCTTCTTGCTGGAGGGGCACCATGCGAGGTTCGGGGGGTGTAGCCTGCTTTTCTACAGCAGCGGTTTTCACAGTTGTTTGTAATGCCGCATTCTTGTCTTCCAGCTCCTTTACTTGCATTTGAAGCTGTTGAATGGTATCGGTCTGTTGTTGGCGAAGGGCTTCTAAGGCTGAAAGCTGATGTATTAGGTCGTTGTTCGAAGCTGTAAGTTGCTCAACGCTTGCTTGGAGAGTTTCCACTTCCGCTTTCGCATTTTCCGATTCCGCTATCGCATTCTGGGTTTCCTCTTTCGCTTTCTCCGATTCCGCTTTCGCATTCTGAGCCTCCGCTTGTGCTCTCTTTATTTCTGTTATCGCCTGTTGAGCCTCCTCTTTCGCTTTCTCCGATTCCGCTATCGCATTCTGGGCCTCCGCTTTCGCCTTTTCCTTTTCCTCTATCGCATTCTGAGCCTCCGCTTGCGCTCTCTTCATTTCTGTTATCGCCTGTTGAGCCTCCGCTTTCGCCTTTTCCGTTTCTGTTATCGCATTCTGGGCCTCCGCTTTCGCTTTCTCCGTTTCTGCTATTGCCTGTTGTGCTTCAGCTTTCGTGGCGGCTACCTCTTCTTTTGCCTTTTCATATTCTTTTCGAGCCGTTTCCGCTTTTGCTTGGGCCGTGTGCATTTCCGCTTCTGCTGCCTCTACACGTGCAGTAGCTTCCGCTGCCTCCTCTTTGGCAGCTGCTTCAAGTTGCTGAATGGTTGTTGCTTTTTGCTGTATCTCGGCTTCCAGATTGGATTTGAGCGAACGAGTTTCTTCCTCTCTACGAGTCAACTCCGTCTGCTGTTGATGGATGAGGGCTTTCTGTTGTTCAAGATTGGTTTGGGACATCTCCATTTCCTGCTCTAACTGCTGCATCTGACTCTCCAGCTGTGCGGTCATTTGTGTCAGATGCTCTATATTGGCAGAACGCTGTTCGTTCTCGATGCGCAGCTGTTCGTTGGTGGCTGTTAATGCTTGATTGTCGGCCTTTAATTGTTCGAGGTCTATACCCCACAATTTCTTGATGAGTTGGATAGTAAGCTTATTCATAGTTATTCATAAAGGGGTTCAGTAATAGGATAATGATTGTTTCACGACTGTCCGACAGCCCTTATTGTTGCTGTCGGAACTGTTTGGGCGATAAGCCCGTGTAGCGTTTGAAATATTTCCCGAAAAAGGAAATGTCGGGAAAGTTCAGGGAATAGGCAATCTCCTGGATGGTCAGTTCCGTCGATTTCAGTTTCCCTTTGGCATCGTTGATGACGAACGTAGAGATAATGTCTGTCAATGTCTTTCCCGTCGTCTTTTTGATGGTAGTGCTCAAGTGTTGGGGAGAGAGGTGCATCTTGTCGGCGTAGAACGAAATGTTACGTTCGGTCTTATAGTTCTCGATGACATAACGGGCCAGTTCGCGTACAATCTCCACGTTTCGGTTGTAATGGAGGCGAGGAGTCGCCTGCTGCTTGCGGTTGATATTGGCAATGAGCATCAGCAGCTGGTAATAGGTTGTCTGTCTTTGCACTTTCTGCACAATCTGTTCAGGAATATATTCCGATTTGATGACGAGGCGGAACAAATCGATGAAAAATTCGCTCAGCTGTCCGGAGAGCGGGATAACGGGTGCATCGTAAATGAAAGGAAGGAACGGCAAGGTCTTGGAGAAAAGGGTGGATTCACGTGTCAGTTCTGTACTGAAAGCCATGAACAAGAACCGGCAGTCCTTCGAGGCCTGACTGATCTGGAAAAACTGTTCCGGAAAGACGACCGCCATGGATGGTGCCTGCAGCTCATAGTTGGTCAGATGGATATTGATGGAGCAGGACCCCCTGACACAGAGCAGGAAAAGGCTGCCCGGCAGCTGGAACGGACTTTCAAACAGATTACGAAAATTTCCTATAAGGTCATATCCCGCCATCATTTCTGCGTCGGGAGAAATTTGTTCAAGTGAGGTCAATCTTTTCATTTCATTTGGATGTTTTCGCAAAGATAGCTCTTTGGAAAGAAATTCATCGCTTTTTCCGTCGGAAAAATCCCTGGACACGCCGCAGTATTTTCAAGCCTGTCATGACACCTTCATAGGCAGCTATGCCTGCATTGACATGCTGCAGGAGACCTTCCATGCGGGTGGCGCTCTTTTGCGGAGCGAACAATGCTTCGCCGATTAACTGCATACGCCGGGCTGACTGACGGATTTCCTGACGCTTTTCCAGGCGCATCTTTTTGATATGCTCCAGGCTGTAGGCGGGGGCTATGGCCGGAGAGGAAGGAATAGATTGCTTCATGGCTCAGAGGGATTTGCAGGTTCTTCCAAGAAGAGGCGGGCCAGAAAACGAACGACAGGCTGCACGATGAGGCGTTTCCGGAAGACGAATACAGCCAGTGCGAGCAGTAAGAGAAGGCCGCCGATGATGGCATAGGCGGTGGTCAGACTCCCTGTGAGCGGTTCCAGTGCATACACCAGCATGAAGGAAAGGTAGAACAGTGCCATCATGCCGAGAATGAGGAGCAGCAACACCAGCAGCAAGGTGGAGGCCAGGATGGTCAGTTTTTCCACCAGCTCCAGTTGGAGGTACTCTTTCTGCAGGAGGACATATTTCTTGACTTCCTTGAATAAGGATTCCAGGTTGTCGATGCTTTTGTCGTTGGCAAACATAGAGCTTCTTTTTAGCGTAATTGTCCCGGTACGAAGCCATCATCACCTCTCTAGGGGAGAGGGAAGTTGTCTTCGTGCCGGGACGGGGATTCATTATTCAGCGTCTTTCACTTCGGCGGCAATCTGGTCCACCAAGTCTTCCATTTCGGCCCGGTTCAGGCGAATGCCCTTTTCGCGCAACAGATCAGCAATCTTCTTGCGTGTGTCCGTACCCTTTTCCGGTGCAAACAAAACTCCTGCGGCTGCACCTACCACAGCACCGCCCAAAAAGGCAGCAATCATGCTTAATGCTTTCATAATTCAAATCGTTTTAATAAGGTTATCGACTATTCGATGTACAAATCTACAGAAAATCATTGAATTCCACAGCGTTTTTTCCTGAAATGTTTCTCATTTTTCTTACCAGATGCTAATATTAACAGAATTTAATAGGCGATACGGGGTAATATTGCTAATTTTGCGACACTATTTGCGCAAGCAGACAAGAGAGTAACTTTAACTAAATAATTGAGAACGACATGAAGAAGATCGTACTGATGGGAATGGGATTGTGTGCCGTAATGGCCTTCTCTTCCTGCAAATCAAGCGAAAGCGCTTACAAGAAAGCGTATGAAAAAGCCAAGCAGCAGGAACTGGCTGAGGCAGCTGCTCCTGCTACGGAAACGGTAGCTCCTGCTCCTGTGGAAACGGTTGCCCCCGTTGCTCCTGCCCCGGCACCGGCTCCTGCCGGCAGTGTACGCGAGGAGAAAGTGGAACTGGTATCCGGCAGTGGCCTGAAAGCCTATAGTGTGGTTTGTGGCAGTTTTGGCGTAAAGGCCAATGCCGATGGACTGAAGGCGAAGATGGATGCCGACGGTTACAATGCCAAGGTGGTGTACAATGCAGCAGGCAATATGTACCGCGTCATCGTCGTGTCTTGCGACACGTATGCCGAGGCAGCCAAAGCCCGCGATGCCTTCAAGGCAAAATACCCTAACCGGAGCGACTTCCAGGGCTCTTGGCTGTTGTATGCCCAGTAAAAAATGGACGATACATCGGAATTGTTATCCTAATTATCGGGATGAGAAGCGGCACCCTGCGGGTTGTCGCTTTTTTTGTTACCTTTGTGCGTCATGTCCTGGATGGGACGCTATATATAATAAGGTAGAATGAGAAGACTTTTAATCGGTACTTGCTTGGCGGCATTGCCGCTGGCTGTCGGGGCACAGGAGAAAGTGGTACCCCTGAAATTCGGTGACATGGAGCAATGGGTCACCCGGACCATACATGAATCTGCCGTCATTGGCGGCAACACCAAGCAGCTCTACGAAGTGGGGCCTACCCAGCAAATAGACGGCAACAAACCTTACACCAACTTAGGCGGCTCTCCGTGGGGAACCTCGAACGTGATGGCGAAGGTGATGGGCGTGGTGAAGACCAATACCAGCGTTTATCCCGAAAAGCGGGGGAGCGGCTATTGCGCCCGGCTGGAAACGCACATCGAGCGCGTAAAGGTGCTGGGGCTGGTCAACATTACCGTACTCGCTTCGGGTTCGCTCTACTTGGGCGATATGAAAGAACCCATTACCGGTACGAAGGAAGGTGAGAAGAACCTGAATGCAGGAGTTCCTTTTACCTCCCGTCCCCAGGCGGTACGCTACGATTACCGTACTGAAATGTCGGGTGAGCCTCACCGCATCCACCAAATGATGAACAAGAAGACCGTCGTGCCGGGACAGGACTGTTGCATCATGACGCTCCTCCTACAGCGGCGTACTGAAGATGCGGAGGGTAACATTGTTGCCAAACGGGTGGGGACGGCAGCAGTACGTTACAGCCAGACGGAGGACTGGCACGATGCCGCCACTTATACCATCCATTATGGAGACATTTCCCGGTCGGCCGACTACGATGAAGAACTGATGCGGCTGGGCGTGGGCAACTACCATGCCCGCAATGCCAAGGGCGAGAGCCGGCTGATTCAGGAAGAAGGGTGGGCGGCACCGGACGAGACGCCTACTCACCTGATTCTGCAGTTCACCTCCAGCTTGGGAGGGGCCTTCGTAGGTTCCCCGGGCAACAAGATGTGGATTGACAATGTAGAACTGGTGTATTGAGTTAAAAACATAAAAACAAGAAAACTTACTTTCCAAAATAGGCAGACTTACAGAGATAATTTGTACTTTTGCCGGAAGTATGAGCAGAATATTGGCCATAGACTACGGGAAAAAACGTACGGGAATTGCAGTGACAGACCCCTTGCAAATCATTGCAACGGGCTTGACGACCGTCCCCACTGTCCAGCTGATGGACTTCTTGAAGAAGTATGTACGGCAGGAAGCGGTGGAACGGATTGTCGTGGGACATCCCAAGCAGATGAACAACGAGGATTCCGAAAACATGAAGCGCATCGTGCCTTTCGTGAACCTGCTGAAGAAACAGTTGCCCGACATACCAGTCGAACTGTTCGATGAGCGGTTCACGTCCGTACTGGCCCATCAGGCCATGCTGGCCGGAGGATTGAAGAAGAAAGACCGGCAGAACAAGGCACTGGTCGATGAAATCAGTGCGACCATCATCCTCCAGTCGTACATGGAAGCAAGAAAGTGTTAACTACCATAAAGAACAAGAAAGAAGATGATATTACCGATTTATGTATATGGCCAGCCGGTGCTGCGCCAGGAGGCCGAGGACATTACCCCCGACTATCCGAACCTGAAACAACTTCTCAAGGACATGCACGAGACCATGGACCGGGCAGACGGCGTAGGGCTGGCTGCTCCCCAGGTGGGATTGCCCATCCGTGTGGTCGTGGTGAACCTGGATGTGCTGTCGGACGATATGCCTGAGTTCAAGGGATTCCGCCGCGCCTACATCAATCCCCATATCTTGGAGACGGACGGTGAACTCGTTTCCATGGAGGAAGGCTGTTTGAGCCTGCCCGGCATCCACGAGAGCGTGAAGCGTCCGGACAAGATTCATGTGACCTACCTTGACGAGCAGCTCCAGCCTCATGACGAGTGGGTGGAAGGGTATCTGGCCCGCGTGATGCAGCACGAGTTCGACCACTTGGACGGACAGATGTTTATCGACCACTTGTCGGCACTGCGCAAACAGATGATCAAGGGAAAACTCAACAACATGCTGAAGGGCAAGGCACGTTGTGCTTACAAGGTGAAAACAGTCAAATGATCCGGAAATTACTTTGCATACTGTCTTTGGGCTGCCTCTTCCACTGGACCTTGTCTGCACAAATCAATACGGACAAGGTGATGACCATCGGAAAGAATGCCCTCTATTTTGAGGACTATGTCCTCTCCATCCAATATTTCAACCAGGTAATCGGCGTGAAGCCTTACCTGGCTGAGCCTTATTTTTACCGGGGCCTTGCCAAAATGAACCTGGAGGATTTTCAGGGAGCGGAAGCCGACTGTTCGGAATCCATCGAACGGAATCCGTTTGTGGTCAATTCCTACCAGGTGCGGGGACTGGCCCGTATCCGGCAGCAGAACTATGCCGGTGCCATCCAGGATTACGAGAAGGCCTTGAAGCTCGATCCGGAAAACGTTCCGGTGTGGCATAACCTGACGCTTTGCCGCATACATGAGAAGGATTATGATGCAGCCCAAGCCGACCTCGACACCCTTCTGCGTGTCGCTCCCCGTTACATAGAAGCCTATTTGATGCGGACCGAGGTGTCGATGTATCAGAAAGACACCCTGCGGGCCATGTCCGATGCCGACAAGGCCATCGAGATGGACCGGTACAATCCCGACACATGGGCGCAGCGGGGCATGATTTTCCTGCAGCGTTCCCATTACGCGGATGCGGAAGCCGATTTGTCCGAAGCCATCCGTCTGTCGGTCCGGAATGCAGGACTCTATATCAACCGTGCGTTGTCGCGGTATCATCAGAATAATTTGCGCGGTGCCATGTCCGACTATGACATTGCCTTGGATATCGACCGGTCGAACTTCATCGGCCATTACAACCGTGGCCTGCTCCGTTCGCAGGTGGGCGATGACAACCGGGCCATCGAGGACTTCGACTTCGTGCTGGAGCAAGAACCCGACAATTATATGGCGGCGTTTAACCGAGGCCTGCTGCGCGACCATACGGGAGACTACAGGGGGGCCATCGAGGACTATACTTTGGTGCTGGAGGCGTACCCCAATTTTCTGACGGGCTATCAGTACCGGGCGCAGGCACGCCGGAAAATTGGCGACCTGAAGGGAGCCGATGAAGATGAATTCATTGTTCTGAAGGCCCAGATTGAGGCCAGTAATGCGAAGAACAGCGGTAAGCAGACGGCTTCGGCCGACAAGACCCGCAAGCAGAGCGACAAGAACATGAACAACTTCCGCAAGATTGTGGTGGCCGACAATGAGGAAACGGCCAGCAAATACAAGACCGACTACCGTGGAAGGGTGCAGGACAAGAACGTGAATATCCTGCCGCAGCCCATGTTCGCCTTGAACTATTATGAACGCCGTGACGAGGTGCAGCAGCAGTTGCACTCTTCCAAATACATCGATGCCCTCAACGACCGGCACGTGTTGCCGCAGCGGTTGTTGATTACCAACACGGAGGCTTCGCTGAGCGAACAGCAGGTGAAGCACCATTTCGCCTCCATCGACGAAGCTACCGAAGGACTGGTGAAGGACCCCGGCAATGCTCTCAACTATTACCGGCGGGCGTTGGATTTCTACCTGGTGCAGGACTTCGACAATGCGCTGAAAGACCTCGACGATGCCGTCGAAAAAGACGCTTCGTGCATCGTGGCCTATTTCTCCCGTGCGCTGGTCCACTTCAAGCAGCTGGAGTTCCGCAAGCGGGATGCCGACTACGAAATCGAGACCACGGTCGGACAGCAACCCCAGGTGCGTATGCTCGATTATGCCCAGGTGCGTAAAGACCTGGACAAGGTCATCGAACTGGCGCCCGACTTTGTCTATGCCTACTATAACCGCGCCAATGTACTGGTGGCCATGAAGGACTATCGGGGGGCGTTGGCGGACTATACCAAGGCCCTCGAACTCGACCCGAACTTCGCCGATGCCTACTTCAACAGAGGTTTGACCAACGTATATCTGGGCAACAACCGACAGGGAGTGACCGATTTGAGCAAGGCCGGAGAACTGGGACTCTTTTCTGCCTACAACATCATCAAGCGGTTTACGGCCATCGAGAAGTGATTCCCCAAAAAAAGTGGCTTAAAATTGTGTAACAATAAAAGTTTTGGCTAATTTTGCGGCTCAATAAAAAGAAATTAATACATATTTTGTACTTATGATTAAGATTACTTTTCCTGATGGCTCCGTTCGCGAATACAACGAAGGAGTTACCGGTCTGCAGATTGCAGAAAGCATTAGTCCCCGCCTGGCGCAAGACGTATTGGCTTGCAGTGTCAATGGGGAAACCATCGATTTAACCAGACCCATTCACGAAGATGCTGACTTCGTACTTTATAAGTGGGACGACGAACAGGGTAAGCACGCCTTCTGGCACACCAGTGCCCACTTGCTGGCGGAAGCCTTGCAGGAGTTGTATCCGGGCATCCAGTTCGGTATCGGACCTGCCATTGAGAACGGATTCTACTATGACGTAGATCCGGGAGAAGCTGTTATCAAGGAAAGCGACCTGCCTGCCATTGAAAAGAAGATGCAGGAACTGGCTGCCAAGAAAGAAGAACTGGTTCGCCAAAGCATTGCCAAGGACGAGGCCTTGAAGATGTTCGGCGAGCGTGGCGAGACTTACAAGTGCGAGCTGATTTCCGAACTGGAAGACGGCCATATCACGACGTATACCCAGGGTGCTTTCACCGACCTGTGCCGTGGCCCGCACCTGGCCTCCACCGCTCCCATCAAGGCCATCAAGCTGTTGTCCGTGGCCGGTGCCTACTGGCGTGGACAGGAAGACCGCAAGCAGATGACACGCATCTACGGTATCACCTTCCCCAAGAAGAAGATGCTCGACGAGTACCTCGTCCTGCTGGAAGAAGCCAAGAAGCGCGACCACCGCAAGATCGGTAAGGAAATGGACCTGTTCATGTTCTCCGAGACCGTGGGCAAGGGCTTGCCGATGTGGTTGCCGAAAGGAACGGCCCTGCGCATCCGTCTGCAGGATTTTCTGCGTCGCATCCAGGCACGTTATGACTATCAGGAGGTGATGTGTCCGCCCATTGGCAACAAGCTGCTGTACGTTACTTCAGGCCACTATGCCAAGTATGGAAAGGATGCGTTCCAGCCCATCCATACGCCGGAAGAAGGTGAAGAATATTTCCTGAAACCGATGAACTGCCCTCACCACTGCATGATTTACAAGAACTCTCCGCGTTCTTACCGCGACCTGCCGCTGCGCATTGCCGAATTTGGTACGGTATGCCGTTACGAGCAGAGCGGCGAGCTGCACGGATTGACCCGTGTACGTAGCTTTACGCAGGACGATGCCCACCTGTTCTGCCGTCCCGACCAGGTGAAGCAGGAGTTCCTCCGCGTGATGGACATCATCTCTATCGTGTTCAAGAGCATGAACTTCCAGAACTTCGAGGCACAGATTTCGCTGCGCGACAAGGTAAACCGCGAAAAGTACATCGGTACGGACGAGAATTGGGAAAAGGCCGAACAGGCCATCATCGAGGCCTGTCAGGAAAAAGGCCTGCCTGCCCGCATCGAGTACGGCGAAGCTGCCTTCTATGGCCCGAAGCTCGACTTCATGGTGAAGGATGCCATCGGCCGTCGCTGGCAGTTGGGTACCATCCAGGTCGATTACAACCTGCCGGAACGTTTCCAGCTGGAATACATGGGAGCTGACAACCAGAAGCACCGTCCGGTGATGATCCACCGTGCCCCCTTCGGTTCCATGGAACGTTTCGTAGCCGTGCTGATCGAACATACAGCCGGCAAGTTCCCGTTGTGGCTTACTCCCGACCAGGTAGCCGTACTGCCGATTTCGGAGAAGTTCAACGACTATGCCGACCATGTACGCCTGGAACTGAAGAAATATGATGTCCGCGCCATTGTGGACGACCGTAACGAAAAGATCGGCCGCAAAATCCGTGACAATGAGCTGAAGCGCATCCCTTACATGCTGATTGTTGGTGAAAAGGAAGCCGAAAACGGCGAAGTTTCCGTCCGCAGACAGGGGGAAGGCGACAAGGGAAGCATGAAAATCGAAGATTTTGCAAAAAATATTGCAGAAGAAGTTCATAATATGATAAATAAATGGTAACTTTGCAACCGCTTTCGGAAGCCGGCCTACAAAAGGCTGGCTGCGAAGCGACTATTTGAATAGAACAATTTATAATTTTAAAAAGAAAGCAAACTTAGGAAGCAACAATTTTTTTGAATGAAGAATGACAATTTAAAAGGGCAGCATCGAATCAACGAACAGATTCGCGCCAAAGAAGTCCGCATTGTGGGCGATGACATAGAATCCGCTGTTTATCCGATTCATCAGGCTTTGAAGATGGCCGAAGATCACGGAGCAGATTTGGTGGAGATTTCACCCAATGCCGTTCCTCCTGTTTGTAGAATTATAGATTATTCTAAATTCCTCTATCAGCTGAAAAAGCGTGCCAAGGAACAGAAGGCCAAGCAGGTAAAAGTCAATGTGAAGGAAATCCGTTTCGGCCCTCAGACTGACGAACACGACTACAATTTCAAGCTCAAGCATGCCATCGGCTTCCTGCAGGATGGCGACAAGGTGAAGGCATACGTGTTTTTCAAAGGACGTTCCATTCTTTTCAAGGAACAAGGCGAAGTGCTGCTGCTGCGTTTTGCGAACGACCTGGAAGAATATGCCAAGGTGGAACAGATGCCGCTGCTGGAAGGCAAGCGCATGACCATCTCCCTCTCGCCGAAGAAAGCCGGTGCCCCGAAGAAGGCCGCCGCACCTGCTCCGCAGGCCAAGCCGGAAGTTGCCGAGGGCAATGAATGATAAAAAGATATGTGCGTAACGCGCCGGTATAGTGCGTTGCCACCCTTGAATAATAATTATTAAAAATTTAACAAGATGCCAAAATTCACTCTTACCGGAACGGGTAAAATCAAGAGAAAGCACGCTTTTCACAGTCACATCCTGACGAAGAAGACGAAAAAGCAGAAAAGAAACCTTTGCCACAGCGGTTTGGTAGATGCTGCCAACATCACGCAGGTAAAAGAGTTGCTTTGCATGCGGTAAACTTCTGAACAAGAAAAGTGTAAAACTATCATTTAAATTATTAACCGAATGTATTAGCCTGAAGTCCGGTTGAAAAACATCGGCGCTAACATTCAAAACAGATTAAAACTATGCCAAGATCAGTAAACCACGTTGCTTCAAGAGCAAGAAGAAAGAAAATTTTGAGTTTGACCAGAGGTTACTTTGGTGCCAGAAAGAATGTTTGGACCGTTGCCAAGAATACTTGGGAAAAGGGTCTGACGTATGCTTACCGCGACCGTAAGAACAAGAAGCGCAACTTCCGTGCTTTGTGGATTCAGCGTATCAACGCTGCAGCCCGTCTGGAAGGCTTGTCTTACTCGAAGTTGATGGGTGCCCTCCATAAGGCAGGCATCGAAATCAACCGTAAGGTATTGGCCGACCTCGCTGTCAACCATCCCGAAGCTTTCAAGGCCGTTGTCGCTAAGGCCAAGGCTGCCTAAGTCAGCTGGAAGATATCATCGGTAAAGAGGGTGTATCAAAATTCAGAACGCCTACCAGATTGTCATTCTGAATTTTGATATACCCTCTTTCTTTTCAGTCATTCCGAACGAAGGGAAATCTGTAACGTGTATGCTTTCGGATTGGCTTTCCCGTTCGGGCCGCCGAACGTTGTTTCTTCACTCCGTCCGAGTGACAATTTTATAATGCCGTCCTTCTCCTTATATTTCCTTTACCTTCACTTTTTTTCTGAATATCCTTGAAATTTTTCAGTAAATCCTTTGGTGTCTCAGATAAAAACACTACTTTTGTCTTATAAAAATGGAGCCGCACTTGCAGAATCGGGAAACTCATCAAATTTAAAAGAAATACCGAGAACAGCTTCATCTTCCAATGGCGGGCCACGCCTTCGGGTAGCATTTATGCCGGTGGATTACAAAGGGGGAGGGCACTCAAATCATGTTTATCGGAGTTTCGTCACGCCTCAAGTGCGGCTTTTCTTATATCTATAGTTTCATCCTTATGATAGTCTATTTTTCCGGAACAGGCAATTCCCGTTGGGTAGCCGAGCAGCTGGCCGCTCGGCTGGGGGAGGCTCTCTGTCCGCTGACGGATACATCGCTGCGTTCGCCTTCTGTCCATAGGCTGGAAGAAGGGGAGGCGGTGGGTTTTGTGTTCCCGGTCCATTCCTGGGGACCGCCTCCTGTGGTTCTGGAGGGAATCCGCCGGCTGCAACTCACGTCGGCTCCTGCCTATGTATATTTTGTCTGTACCTGCGGCGATGATTGTGGCAAGACGGCTGCGGTCTTTGCACGGGCGGTACGGCAGCGGGGATGGATGTGTGATGCCGGCTTTTCGGTCCGCATGCCCAATACGTATGTCTGCCTGCCCGGCTTCGATGTCGATGCTCCCGAGGTGGAGCGGCAGAAACTGCAGTCAGCCGAGACGAGGGTGGAAGAGCTGGCTGTCCGCTTGCGCCGACACCTGCCCGGATTCGACTGCTTCGAGGGCAGTTTCCCGTGGCTGAAGACCTATGTCATCCGGCCGTTCTTCCACCGTTTCCTGATGGCTCCTCGGCGTTTTCACGTCACGCCTGCCTGTACCGGCTGCGGGTTGTGTGCCCGCAAATGCCCGTTGCAGAATATCGAGATGCACAATGGCCGCCCCTCCTGGAACGACCATTGTGCCTTGTGTCTGGCATGCTACCATCATTGCCCACACCGGGCCGTGGCCTACGGGCGTGTCACCGACGGAAAGGGGCGGTATGTCCATCCCTGACCCTTAGCGGGCAGGCAACGGCGGAACGATGGCCTCTATCCGTTTCTCCACCTCATCCGGCAGTTTGGCAAAGAAGTCATAGCCCGTAAGCGTTTCGATACTGTCCACCGGGACCATGTATTTCTGCAAGTCCTGGTGGCGGGCTGCATTCTTGAACAGAAAGCCCATGGCGATGGGGTTCTTCCGGTTATAGATCAGCACCACCTTGAAGAACCGGTTGGGGACCGCAATCTTGTGTTTGCCGATACGTTTGGGCCGCTTGCTGTCGTAGATCGGTCCGCAGGTGATGTAGATGTTCCCGTACTTTTTGGCCCATGCTCGGCACAATTCCTCCAGGTCGCCCCAGTCGTCCCGGTTCAGTTTCTGGTCTTGCGGACAGATGTTGCTCATGTAGAACGATTCTGCCATGGCCTTTTCGCTCCACTTCATGTCCGCTGCCGGTGCCATGTGCCCCCGGTCGTAGCCGGTGTTGGTATAGTCTGCGTGTTCGGCCCTGGGTTCAGGCAGGTCCGGGTCGGGTACAAAGCGGTTGGACCTTTCCTCGTCGCCTTTGGTCTCTGCCCGTGTCAGCTCCCATCCCACCCAGTGCGGGGTCTTGTATTGGTTATTATAGGAAACCGTATAGCCCGTCCGTTTCAGACGGATTTCTTCCCGCTGGCGCAGGTCCACCGGAATCTCCAGTTTGCTGCTGATATCCCTGACGGTCGTAGCCGGTTGCCGGTCTGTTTCAGTGTAAGGGGAAGTCACGCCTGCCGTTTCCGTCACCTGTTCGGTGACCGCAGTCGGCTCCTGTCCTTGATAGATATAGAGGGCACCGGCAATGAGGGCACCCAGCAGACTGAATCCTTTCCACGAAGAGGTCTTCTTTTTCTTCTTGCTCATACGTTTGTCACATTAATAGGTTTTGAGTCGACAAAGATACAACAAAAAACGAGACGAGCCTGTTATCCGGCATCCCTTTTCAAAATGTACTTAACGCAAAATGGCCATAGGTCAGGGGAACCTATCGCGCCTTCTGGTGGATGCAGTTATCTATATAAAAAAGTTGCAAAACATCTGTCACTGTCACCTTCGACTTGCAATTATCTGCTTATCAGTTTGTTGTAAGCCATTAGCGGTGACAGATGTTCTGAAATTAGGGCAAAGTCCGCTACATTTATAGCTTTTTTACCGATAAAATCCGTGATTTTCCACCTCCTTTTTTGCATATTAGCCGTTTTTTTCGTAAGTTTGTAAGGCAGAAAACCCTTTTATGTATGGAAAACAAAGAACTGATAAAGAACCTGAGAACCAACATCACCATGTGCTTCCTCGAAGGATGCCCGAGGGCAGACAAATGTGTCCGGCATCTGGCCTACGAAATGCTGGGCGACCAAAAGGCGTGCGGCACTACCGTCCTGCCGTCGTCGCTGAAGGACGGACAGTGCGACCTGTTCTACGAAGCGACCGTCAGACGCTATGCCAAAGGAGCGCAACGCATGTTCGACGAGGTGAGGATGAAACACTACGAAACGATTAAAGAAAAGGTGAAGAGGATACTCGGTGGACGAACCAGTTACTACCGCTGCCTGAGAGGCGAGAAACTCATCACGGAGGAACAGCAGCAACGCATTGCCGACCTGTTCAACAGCTATGGCTACGATGCGGACAAGCTGTACGACGAATACGTTTACAGTTATTGAGTCATGACGACAGCCATTGTCACAGTCGTTCCACGGCCTTTGTCACAGTCGTTCCGCCCTCACGGAACAGTCGTGACAACTGTGTTGGAACGACCGTGACAAAGGTCGTGGAACAAGTGTGACAAGTTTCCATCATCTACCCACCAATCCCCTTTATGAACCTATATGAACAAGCAGAACAACAGACTGACCCTGGTCAGGACAGACAAGAAGCAACAACGGCGCATCTCTTCCATCACGCTGCAGAAGCTGATGGACAGACTGAAGGCCAACACGGACAGCGACGAGATAGCCCTGCTCCGCTATCAAGTGAAGAACAATGACCGGTATGTGGTTGACAAGCACGACGGGCTGCACCGCATCTATGCGTCAGCACGACTGCAAAAGTCGGACAACGGCGTACTGGTGGTGGCCGGCTATACGGATATGCTGCTCCTCTCGGCAGGCCCCATCGTGGAAGAGAAGCGGCTGGAGCAACTGAAGCAGGTCACGAGGATCGTCCCCTCCACGATGGCTGCCTTCATAGGATCCAGCGGACAGACACTGAAGATGGTCGTTCAGGTGACCCTGCCCGACCCGTTGCGCCGCGACAACGAGGCGGAGATGGAACAGTTCTACCGCAAGGCATACCGTGCGGCATCCGCCATCTATTCGTCGCTGCTCCATGTCCCCGTAGTGCCTTCGGGCCTCAACGACGGGTCGTCGCCGGTCATGGCCAGCTGCCGCATCAGTGCCGACAAGGCGCCCTTGCTGATGGAAAATCCGACCCCGCTGAATGTGGACGGCGTGGAACTGGTTCCCATGGCACCGACGGAGACGACGCAGGGCAGCGACGACAATGAAGTGAGCGCACTCATCTCCTTCCTGTCGCGAAAATACGACTTCCGCTACAACTCCGTCAGGGGAGCGACCGAATACCTCGACAAGCAGCGGCCTTATTGGGGGTGGAGAGTGACGGATATGCGCTTCATCAACGGGTTGTCGTTGGATGCGCGTGAGGCCGGCATAGAAGCCCGACCGAAAGACGTGCAGATTTACTTAGGATCGTCGCGCATACGGTCGGTAGATCCCGTTGACGACTACCTCTTCGGTCTGTCCGACAAATGGGACGGGTACGACCACGTGGACCGACCTGAAGCAGTGGAAACAGTGGTTCAGGATGTGGTTCTATGGCATGGTGGCGCAGTGGATGGGCTACAACCGCCAGTTTGGCAACAGCATCGTCCCACTGCTCGTCGCTCCGCAAGGTTTTCACAAATCGACCTTCTGCCGACAGCTCCTGCCGCCGGAACTGCGCTGGGGCTATTTAGACAACCTGAAGTTCGATAACCAGAAGCTGGTGATGCAGTCGATGGTGGATTTCCTGCTGATCAACATCGACGAGTTCAACAGTATCTCGAAGAAAATCCAGGAGGGATTCCTGAAAAACACGATACAGTTGGCCAGCATACCGCTCAAGCGGCCTTACTCCCGCCGTGTGGAAGCAGAGCGTCGCCGTGCCTCGTTCATTGCCACGTCGAACATGACCGACGTGTTGAGCGACCCGTCCGGCTCCCGCCGTTTCTTTGTGGTGAACGTCACCGGTCCCATTGATACCGAGCGGCCCATCCACTACGAGCAACTGTATGCACAGGCAGCGGCTGCCGTCAGGAACAACGAGCGCAGGTGGTTTGACCATGACGACATGGAGGAGGTGATGGCGCACAACCGCAAGTATGCCCTTCTGAGCAGTGCCGACATGTACTTCAACGACTATTTCGACACCGCATCCGCCGATGACCCTGATGCCCTGAAGCTCACGGCATCGGAGATATACGACTATATACGCAAGCGGGCTGGTGCTACCGCAGTCACCGAAAGCCTCACCGTCTTCGGCCGTTATCTCTCGAATGTGCCTGATATAGAGAAGGTTCATGTCAAGTCGGGCACTGCTTACTTTGTGAAATACCGCAAGACGGGACGGTGACAGACAAAATCGTCTGTCACCTCATCTGTCACCGCTTTATCAGTTGTGTATTAGTTAATTACGATAAGGTGGTGACAGATGACAGATAAAATTAAAATTCTCACGTAAGGAGCCACAAAAGATGCACGTTATTGATTTTCCTTGTTGATGGGATTAACCACTACTTTCACCATGACATCTTTCTCTTCCGTTCGGCTTTCGGCTATCATCAATGTCAAAGCAACGAGGGTATTGTCTGCTATACGCTTTCTTCCGTCTGCGGAATACAGGATGCCGTTCTTCTCCATGAACCACAGGAAGAGCATGGCGGCAATACTTCAACCGATGGATAGAGGTCTTCGCCACCGAACGTCTGGTAAATCAGTCCGATGCTGCTTCTTTGGTTGTCTTTTCTATGCCCAATATCTGATAGTCGTAGCGGTACTATGACGAAAAAATCGTTATCTTTGCTACCAAATTTCTAAACCCTACGTATTATGCGCAAAACTAACTTTATTCTATTAGCAGCACTACTTACCGCATGCGCATCTAAGGAGACAACCGCCTTGGTCGAACCCTTGCCCCCTCAAAGCTCCGTCATTGAGCTGCGTAACGTCACTATCCCTGCCAATTTCACTATAAGCGACTTTGATTGGGACAGGCAGACCCTGACCCTGCAACCCTTCAGCATGGATTTGTATTCCTCAGAAGCCATCCGTCGTATGAAGCCTGGTGACAAGTTTCTGTTCGACAGCGACACGTTGACCGTCGGGACCGTTGAATTCGATGGCGACTATGTGCTTATCAATAAAGGAATCGAGGAGGGTGGAGCCGACCTTCGTCAGGAGGGGAACGGTTTCTACCGTGGTGTAATCTGGGATGACTACGCGACCTTCACTCCCTTGAACTCTGTCACGCTTCCGCTATCCGACACTTGGACGCTCATCGATTGCGGTGAAAACCTCACTGATCCGTCCATCGAGGTAATAGCGGATCACCAAGTCTATCTGGATGCCCTGCCCGACTACCATGAGCAGTTTTCACTGCTGAATACCTCGGTAGAGATCAAAAACGGCCAGATTGTTTCCATCGCAAGAAGATGGACACCCTAATCGTCAGCTGTATGGAATACATTTTGGAGAACCAGCTTAATTCCTATAGGGCCTTTCGGAGGTATGTTGAGTCGTATGCATCCGGTTGCCGTACGGTTGTTGCGCTCATACGCCGTCGAGCTGCCTTGAGCCCTGCCGCTGTGGCCGTGGTAGATGAAACATCGGCATTGAGTTATGGAGAGCTTGATCGCCAATCAGACGCATTGGCCATATGCCTACGCCAGAACGGAGTAGGTGCCGGTAAATATGTGGGCATTATGCTCCTACGCACTAAGGAATACATCGTGGCAATATTGGCAACGCTCAAGGCCGGCGGCGCTTATGTTCCACTCGACACAGCCTGCCCAAGAAGCCGCCTCAATACTATAGCCACGAAGTCGGCAATGAGTTGCCTCATCATAAGTGGTGGAAAAACACCCCTGTGTGATGTGCAACCGGTTCAGTCGGTTATAGATATGGAAGGTCTGTCCTATGCAAGCCAGGGGTGTGCGCCCGACTACAGTGAGGAGGCCGGGGCAGCGTGCTTGATGTACACATCGGGTACTACAGGAGAGCCCAAAGGAGTGATCATCAGTCACAGATACATCAAGTCGCTTGCCTTGTACGGCTCAAGGCTGTTTCAGCTGACCGAGCGTGACCGCGTGATGCTACACCCGAGTTTTGGGGTAATAGCATCATTTGGCAATATCTATCCTGCATTGGTATCGGGCAGCAGCCTGCATATCGTCGGCGAGGAAATGCGCCACGATATTACGGCATTGCGGAGATATATCGTCCATGCCGGCATCAGTGGAGGAGTGCTCTACACGGCTATAGGGTCGCAACTGCTCGATAGTGGATTGACGAGTTTGCGGTGGATGATGATGGGTGGCGAGCCATTGATGTCGCCAACTATACCGGCAGGGATGTCAGTTTATATCTGTCTGGGGTGTACCGAGGGGCTGTTCATTGCCCATAGCCAAATTGGAGCTGGGAAGCATAAAGGCGTTATGGCATTGACTACGCCGGCTGCGTGCAATGTGACCTTGCTTGTCGATACAGCCGGCAATCAAGTGAAGCCGGGTGAGATCGGGGAGATAGCGATTACAGGAGATGTGGTTGCCGACGGCTATGCCGGTGATAGGCAAGCGACAGACGCAAAGTTTGACTCAAGCCCACTGATAGCCGGACGCACCCTGTATCGCACCGGGGATTTAGGGCGAATTAACGACCGTGGAATGCTTGAATATTGTGGTCGTGCCGACAGGCAAATCAAAGTGAGTGGTTATCGCATCGAGCCGGGAGAAGTGGAGGCTGCGATGCTCGGCTTTGGGGGTATTGAAGGCACCATAGTGGCGGCTGTAAATATCGGTAACACCAAGCAACTGTGCGCATGGTATGTCTCAAAGCGGCCGATTGCAGCCTCCAGCATACAAGATCATATAAGCCGGTTGTTGCCTGCCTATATGGTTCCGAAGTATTATGTCCATACGCCGAGTCTGCTGACAGGCAATGGTGACAAGATTGACGTAGCGTCGCTGCCGCTTCCCGAAACTGCCAGTGATGAGATAGTTCTGCCGCGAGATATGGCAGAAGAAAAGGTGCTGGCTATGGTGAAGCGTGTGCTGGGCTGTGATCAGATCGGTGTCACCACCGACTTGGTAACAGTGGGACTGACGTCACTTCAGGCGATGTATATAGCCACTTGTATGGAGGAAGAGCTGCAACTGACGCTGCACACATGGCAGATGTTGGGGAAGAGGTCGATACGCCAGTGGCTTGCTGAAGCC
>SFDG01000143.1 GCA_004558305.1 Phocaeicola plebeius | reverse complement strand
CAACGTGAACATGCGTGCTGCTCAGAAGGGTCTGTACAAGGGTCTGGAAACCATGGACACCGCTGCCGCTATCACCCGCGACAACGCTGCTCAGATGGTGTGGAACGCTCTGAACGCCTACGAGGTCGAGTACAAGACCACTCTGACCACCGACAAGAACGGCCAGCTGACCTCTCAGATCACTGTCCAGGATAAGGTCGTTGGTGCTACCAACGATAAGATCACCATGCTGGAAGATAAGTATGACGTTGACAAGCTGGAAGCCGTTGTCGTTGCTAACGAGTACGGCGCTCTGGAAGGTAACGTTCTGAAGGAAGGCAAGACTAAGCTGCAGGTGACCACCGTCAACGATGACGACTGGACCTATGACGGCAAAAAGGACTCTGTCGATTACAGCGGCACTTATGACGTCACCACCAGCCTGGACCTGCTGGGTAAGAAGGTCATCCTGTTCGCTAAGGACAAGAAGACTGTTGTTGGCTCCCTGATTGCTTCTACTGACAACGCTGTGGCTACCACCACCGAGGAGAAGACCTGCAAGGAGACCTACGACCTGGCTGACGATGCTGACATCACCATCGTTCCTGGTACCACCAAGGTCAGCGCTAACTACGGCAACGCTACCACCCTGGGTTCCTTCAACAAGAATGACGACACCAACAAGTATAATCTGGCTGGCCAGGCTCTGACCATCATCGACAACGACGATGACGGCAATGCTGACTACATCATCCAGGTTTCCTATCGTCTGGGTGAAGTCACCAAGTATTCCACCAGCGGCAAGGGTTCCATCACTGTGAAGACTGCCGATGGCAATAAGGTTTACAACGACTCTTCCGACGTTGTTGGCTTCTCCGATGTGGCCAAGGATGACTATGTCATCGTGACCGAGATCGGCGGCAAGCTGTATGTCAACAAGGCTAAGACCGTGACCGGTAAGCTGACCGCTTACAAGACCAACGACTCCCTGACCGTGGACGGCACCAAGTACACTGTTGCTGGCGTTCTGAACAGCAAGGACAACGCTACCATCGACACCGATGAGTTCAACGCTGCTGGCACCTATGGTACTTCCAGCACCCTGAACAAGGATGCTACCTTCTACCTGGACAACAACGGCTACGTTGTGGCTGTCAGCTCTTCTACCGGCACCTCTGACGACTTTGCTTTCGTTTGGGGCATCGACCGTGGTAAGTTCAACGGCGACTATTCCGTGAAGGTCACTCTGTCCGACGGCACCACTGGCGAATATGTCCTGACCGACAAGGACGGCTCCATTGGTAAGAGCATGACTGGTGCTGGCACCTACACCTCTTCTAAGAAGGCATATGGCGCTAATACCGAAGGTACTGCCGAGGCTGGCATTGATCCTTCCCAGAAGATCTACACTTACAGCATCAACAGCAGCAAGGAGATCACTCTGGAAGAAATCGCTGCCAACAAGATTACTGCCACTAAGAAGGGTGCCTTCGACTTCAGCAAGAACAAGGCAAAGATCGTTTCTGGCAGTGGTGAAAACGCTAAGACCCTGTATGGTGACAAGGAGACTGTGTTCTTCAACGTTGAGTACAAGGATAATAACGCAAATAGCACTGACATCAAGAAGGTCAACGTCTACACTGGCATTGCTTCCGCTCCTTCCATCACTGCTACCGGTGCTGAAAATAGCAAGCTGAACAGCTACCTGGTTGCTACCAGCGCTACCGGCACCACCGCTGCTGCTGTTGTGACTCTGAATGCTAAGGCTTCCGCTAACGGTGACTACCTGTACCTGTATGGCTACAAGGGCACCAACAACGACGGCGATTTCTATCGCGCTGTTGTGGACGGCAAGCTGCTGGACGGCAAGGACAACAACAACTACCTGTTCACTGATGAGACCAAGGCCAATAACGATAAGCTGGCCGATGGCGTGTATGAGTACACTGTCACCGCTGACGGCCTGTATCAGATCAAGAACAAGCCCGCTAACGTTGCTGCTGGTGTCATCACCACCCTGTCTGGCAACAGCGTCATCGTAAATAACGAGGAGTACACCCTGAAGGATTCCACCAAGATCGCTACCATCGACGGCGACGACACCACCGTGGGTGACAAGCTGTCCAAGGACGACCTGGTTGTCCTGGTCTTCGATCAGAACGGCAGCGACAAGGACCTGACCGGCGCCTTCATCGTGAATGCTTCCGCTGAGCCTGCTATTGTCGAGGCTAATGGTGCTACCATCGATATTGATGGTACCGACATCACTGTGACTGGCACTGCTGCTGCGAATGCCCCCGAGTCTGCCTGGGGCTTCCACAATAATGAGACCTCTTATGTCCGCTTCAAGCTGACTCCTCCCGCAGGTGTCACTCTGGCTTCCGATGCAACGACCATTCCTAAGGTCGAGTTTGT
Organism: Phocaeicola plebeius; assembly: GCA_004558305.1. Classification (GTDB taxonomy): domain Bacteria; phylum Bacteroidota; class Bacteroidia; order Bacteroidales; family Bacteroidaceae; genus Phocaeicola; species Phocaeicola plebeius_B. Next base: position 539 of record SFDG01000143.1, on the reverse strand, counting down.
TGGTGGCAACGACTACGAACCCTACACTCTGGACATCGTTGGCGGCGACAAGTGCGTTGACGTAATTCTGGCTCTGAAGGAGGGTACTACTAACAAGACCGTGACTTTGAATGTCACTTGGGCAACCCGCGTTGAGTATACCTACACCTTTGATCTGGCGGTCACCGCTCTCGCTCCTGTTGCTCCCGCTCCTGTTACTCCCACACCCTAATCTTTCCTGAATCTGATTCTGGAAGATTCCCCGTAATGCAAGGCCCCTGGGGAAGTGATCCCTGGGGGCTTTGCCCTTTAATACTGCACAAGTGTTGCTTGATGAATTTTGGGAGTTGATGGGAGAAAATGTGTAATAAGGAATCTTGGAAAAATTATGACGAGCTTTCTAAGGAGGAGCAACCTTACGTTGATGAGATTAATGATATGATAGATAAGATGAACCCAAATCTTGAAGAGCAAGGTTTGTCTATGCCAGGGTTTAACTTGCCTATCTGGATAGAAAATCACGACGAATACGACGAAGTTATTATACGAGAAATGAAGCG
>SFDG01000142.1 GCA_004558305.1 Phocaeicola plebeius | reverse complement strand
GATTCATAGTGCAAAGGTACTAACTTTGGGGGCAATTATATATCCTTTAGCAACAGTTTTGGGTTAGCATCCGTACACCCTCCCCACAGGGTTTGTCGGGTGCGCCTGTTTTCCAACAATCCAGTGGGAAAAATAATGGAAAAACGAGGAAAATGTTATTTCCGGACATGGTATGGGAATTTGGCTTTTGCTGCATTTCATCTCAGATTTTTGCGGAATATGCGGTGGGTTTCTGATTTTTCTGCTAACTTTGCACGACTTTTATACGAAAGGAAGGTTATGATAAGAAAGAAGAACAACTGGAGGGTACCGAAGGGCGCCGAACTGACCGAGCTGGACAGGCAGGTGCTGTACTATCAGAATAAGGGGCACTTGGTGCCTACCCGTGACCTGATCAAGACTCCGGAACAGATAGAGGGCATCCGCAGGAGCGGACTGCTGAACACGGCCGTGCTCGACCGGGTGGCAGAACAGATTCGTGCCGGCATGAGTACGGCGGAAATCGACAAGCTGGTCTACGACTATACGGTGGCTCATGGGGGAATCCCGGCCTGTCTGGGCTATGAGGGCTTTCCGAAAAGCGTATGCACCTCCATCAACGAGGTCGTCTGCCACGGCATTCCGAGCGAGGACGAGATGCTGGAGGAGGGTGATATCGTGAACGTGGACTGTACGACCATCCTTGACGGCTACTATGCCGATGCTTCGCGGATGTTTGTCATAGGCAAGACGACTCCCGAGAAACAGAAGCTCGTGGACGTGGCCAAGGAATGTCTGGAAATCGGTATGCAAGCCGCCCGTCCGTTCGGCTTTGTGGGCGATATCGGCAATGCCATCGAGAAGCACGCGAAGAAGAACGGATTCTCGGTGGTGCGTGACCTTTGCGGCCACGGGGTGGGGGTGGAATTCCACGAGGAGCCCGATGTGGTGCACTATGGCAAGAAAGGTACCGGGATGCTGCTCGTACCGGGCATGGTGTTTACCATCGAGCCGATGATCAACATGGGAACCTGGGAAGTCTTCATTGACGAGGAGGACGGATGGACCGTAGTGACGGAAGACGAACTGCCTTCGGCCCAGTGGGAACACACCTTCGTGATGACGGACAACGGATTGGAAATACTGACTTATTAGTCGCTATATATAATAAGGTAAGGAATGGATACGATTATATTAGGAATCGAGTCGTCGTGTGACGATACATCGGCAGCGGTGCTGAAGAACGGTGTGCTGCTGTCGAGCGTTATCGCCAGCCAGGCGGTACACGAAGCGTATGGAGGGGTGGTGCCCGAACTGGCATCGCGTGCCCACCAGCAGAACATCGTGCCGGTGGTTCACGAGGCATTGAAGCGGGCAGGTGTCTGCAAGGAACAGCTCAGTGGGGTGGCCTTTACGCGCGGTCCGGGACTGATGGGGTCGCTGCTGGTTGGCGTATCGTTTGCCAAAGGCTTTGCTCGTGCATTGGGAATCCCGATGATGGATGTCAACCATCTGCAGGGACACGTATTGGCCCATTTTATCAAGGAGTCGGAAGACGATGACCGTCAGCCCCGTTTCCCGTTCCTCTGTCTGCTGGTGTCGGGAGGCAATTCGCAGATTATCCGTGTGGATGCCTACAACCGGATGGAAGTGTTGGGACAGACCATTGACGATGCTGCCGGCGAGGCTATCGACAAATGTTCGAAAGTGATGGGGCTGGGCTATCCCGGCGGACCCATCATCGACCGGCTGGCGCGTCAGGGCAATCCCTTGGCCTATACGTTCAGCAAGCCCCACATTCCGGGGCTTGACTACAGTTTCAGCGGACTGAAGACTTCGTTCCTCTATTCGTTGCGCGACTGGCTGAAGGAAGACCCCGACTTTATCGAACACCATCAGGAGGACTTGGCCGCCTCGCTCGAAAAGACGGTGGTAGACATCCTGATGGACAAGCTCCGGAAGGCGGTGAAGGCGACAGGTATCCGCGAAGTGGCTGTCGCAGGCGGCGTGTCGGCCAATACCGGCTTGCGCAATGCCTTCCACGAACATGCCGCAAAATACGGATGGAACATCTTCATCCCCAAGTTCGGCTATACCACGGACAATGCGGCGATGATTGGCATCACCGGCCATTTCAAGTACCTGGACAAGGATTTCTGCTCCATCGACCTGCCGGCCTATTCGCGGGTGAGCCTCTGAATGAGAACATGTACAACTAATACCAATTATAAATTAACCGATAACAAGAAAAATGACTGTAGAAACAAAAACACTCAGTAAGGAAATAAGTGAAATCTTCTGGAAAGAAGGATTTACCTTGGCTACTGCAGAGAGCTGTACGGCAGGCAATGTAGCGGCCAACATAACTGCTATCCCTGGTAGTTCCCGTTTCTATAAAGGCGGCATCGTGGCTTATGCCAATGAGGCAAAGCAGGAGCTGCTGCACGTGAAAGCTGAAACATTGGACACCTATGGGGCGGTGAGCGAAGAAACGGTCCGGGAAATGGTGGATGGAGCCATCGAGGCCTTCCATGCCCGTTTTGCCATTGCCACTTCCGGTATAGCCGGACCGGGCGGAGGCACGCCCGAGAAGCCTGTAGGAACTATCTGGATTGCCGCAGGAAGTAAGGAAAAAGTGATAACAGCCAAATTGGACGAGGACAACGGTCGAGAGCTGAATGTGCACGCTGCTACCAAGAAAGCGCTGAATATGCTGCTGGAATTGGTGCAAAATCACGAAAATGAACAGTAAAATCGCAAAATGTCGGTGAAAAGTTTGTGCGTTTCAAATAAAATCGCTTACTTTGCACTCCGTTTGGTAGAACTAAGGAATAAACTATAAAAACTAGATAGAAATGTCGAAAATTTGTCAAATTACCGGAAAGAAAGCCATGATTGGCAACAATGTTTCACACTCAAAGAGAAGAACGAAGAGAACGTTCGATGTGAACTTGTTTACAAAGAAATTCTACTATGTAGAACAGGATTGCTG
>SFDG01000047.1 GCA_004558305.1 Phocaeicola plebeius | reverse complement strand
ATTGATTTTTGCCGGAGGGGTTGTCAATCCCCCAGTCAGCTTCGCTGACAGCCCCCTTTACACAAGGGGGCCTTTGAGCTCACTAAATTCCAATTTGTCAGGCGGATGAGCAAAACCAATGAGCACATTCCAAAAATTTTTGAAAAAGGCCTTGACTCTCACCTTGCGTCATAGCTTATACTGTCTTTGACGGGAGGAGATAAGATGAAAACCGTAAAAGAAGTCAGCTTGCTCACCGGTGTGAGTGTGCGCACGCTCCACCACTACGACGCCATCGGTCTGCTGAAGCCCACCTGGGTGACCGAGGCAGGCTACCGGCTGTATGACGATACCGCCCTGCGTCGGCTGCAAACCATTTTGCTGTTTCGCCAGCTGCAGTTTCCTTTGAAGGAGATCCGGGAGATTCTGGACAGCCCGGGTTTTGATCCCATGGAGGCTCTGACCCAGCAGATTCACCTTCTGGAGCTTCAGCGGAAGCATCTGGACAATCTGATCTCCCACGCCCGAAAAATTCAAACGACAGGAGTGTTTTCCATGGATTTTTCCACCTTTGATACCACCGAACTGGATCAGTATACCGCCGAGGCAAAGGCCAGATGGGGCAAAACCAAGGCCTGGCAGGAATATGAGCAGAAGGCCGCCGGTCAGACCGCCGAACAGAAGCAGTCCACCGGCGATGCCCTGATGGATATTTTTGCCCGGTTCGGCAAAATCCGCCATCTGTCCCCCGAATCCCAGGAGGCCCAGGAACTGGTCGCCAGTTTGCAGGACTTCATCACCCGGCACTACTACACCTGCACCAAGCCCATTTTGCAGGGTCTGGGGCAGCTCTATATCGCCGGAGACAGCATGACCGAGAACATCGACAAGGCCGGCGGTGAAGGCACTGCCCGGTTTGCCCACGATGCCATCGAGTTTTTTTGCAGATAAGAAGTGTCTGTCTTACTAAGAAATCGTTTTGTCAAATCGTACAGAGTGACAGAAAATCGGGTTTTTGTATTAAAGGTTCCCCCGCATCAAACCGGCAAAAAACGCCCCCACATAACTTGCATACCAATTACGGTAAACAAGTTATGTGGGGGTTGCTGCTTAACCTACAGTGCGCTGCACGAAACCGGTTCCAGCGCAGCCGCGATCTCACTGAGAATCATGGATTCTGGCAGCTGGGTCAATTCCGCATCATCCAATGTCACACAAACGGGGCAGTCCGCATTCTGCGGGTCCACTGTAATGATGTAGGAGCCATCTTCAAGCTCTGTCAGATGAATCATGACCACGCTGTCTCCGGTTTGGAACATCAGCCACTCATAGCCAAGAGCGATCATCATGCGGACGGTTCCCGCATTCAGGTGCAGATGTCTTAGCTCATTGGTAACGGATACGCCGTCTTCATCCAAAGCCCAGATGTACAGGACATTCCCTTGCACCGCATCCAGTCCACTGCCGCGGATGTCCACCATACGGCTGCCGCCCACTTCCTTCAGGGTCAGGATACTGTCGTGCAGTTCCACAGGACGCAGCGTCATGAACGCATATGGTACGAATCGGAAATTAACATCGCTGACGATATTGCCAAAGGAAATGGCATTCTCGCCTGTGGTGTAGAGATTTCTGACATAGATCGTACCGAACTGTGTCTGGATGTTGGCGCTTCCGGGCACATGGATCAGCAGGGGCTTCTTTGCCGTGCCGATATTGCCGAGGACATCCATTTCCAGATCATCCGCCCGGATGTGCTCAGGTCTGCCATTGCCCGCCAGGACATCACCGTTGACGGAGATATCCACCTTCTCTCCTTCGATGTGATCAATGGTCACATCCTTGAGGAAGTTGATGTAGATGTCTCTGCCGTCTGCGGTAATGCGGTCAGCGTCAACAATCAGGGGGTTCACTTCCGTGCCGATATCCTTGTTAGCAGGAACCGTGATAGTCAGATTGCCCGCAGTGATGTTGGCAGTGCCGTCGGCCTTGGTGCCGGCAGTGATCGCGCCGTCTGCGCTTAGATCCAGCTGCCCCTTTACAGTCAGGTCATCCACCCGGAGATCCCCGGAGTTGCTGATCTGCGCATCGCCGGAAACCGCACCGCTGATGCTGTTCACATCCGTCTCCACCTGCACATTGCCGCCAAGGGCGTTGATATCCAGATCGTCGCCGGAAATCACACTGTCGGAGGTAATGCCGCCGGTGCTGTCCAGCGCCAGCTTGGCATCTTCCGGATTGGTGATCGTGCCGATGTGCATATCGCCTCTCTCGGACAGGTTTACATCACCCTCAGCGGAGACATTCGTCTTGCCTCCCACCTCGGTATCCAGAGCATTGCTGCCGGTACCGATGGTGCCGCCTGCGGTGAGGTTCAGATCTCCGCCCGTCTTAATGGACGGATCCTCTGCATTGGCTTTCTCGAGAGCCGCATCTGCTGCATCCTGAGCTGCCTTGGCTGCATCGTTCAGCATCTGTGCCTTCTCCGCTGCCTCGTCTGCGATGGCACGCTGGGCCTTTGCCTCGGCCTTGGCCTGATCGGCAATTTCCTGTGCCTTGTCGGCAGCTGCCTGGGCCAGCTTCAGCTGATTCAGCAGAGCGTTCACATTGGCATCAGGATTCTTCGCCAAAGCATCGTCAATCTTCTGCTGGATTTCTTCGGCACGCTCCGCAGCTTCCTTGGCAAGATTTTCCTTGTCTGCGGCAACCTTCTCAATGCCTGCTGCATATTCATCCAGAGCATCTGCTTCCGACCGAGCTTCGTCTGCCAGGTTCTTGGCATCGTCAGCCTTCTTCTGGCTGTCTGCCGCATCTGCAATGGCATTGCCATTGGTATCGGTGATGCTTCCGTCTGCGGTAATATTGGCGTTGCCGCCAGAGACCACGGAATCAATAGCCAAATCGCCGTTGATTTCTTCCACGGTAACATCTGCACCGCCGATGGCTGTCAGGCTTCCGGAACCGGTGCTGCCCGCTGCGGTATCCACTCTCAGAGGCTGCTGAGCGGTGCCAATGCCGCCGCCTGCATTCAGTGCGATGCTGTCGCCGGAAACCAGCGAACTGCCGTCCGAAGCCAGCATATCGCCCTTGGCAGTAACGGAAGCCGTGCCGCCAGCCGCAATGTTGCCGATGTTCATATTGCCGGTGCCATCTGCGCTGCTCTGGGTATTGTCAACCGTCAGATCCTTCTGGCCTTCGATATTCAGCTCACCTGTCTGAGAATCCGCAGTGATGCTGAGGTTTTCCGTGGTAGTGATGTTGACATCGCCTTCCGCAGAAGCCTTCATGTGCTCGCCAATATTCACAGAAATGGGCTGCTCTTCTGTACCGATAGACCCATCCTCGGAAATGACAATGGCGTTTTCCGTCGTAATATTGGGCGTTCCGGCTGCCTTCTCAGCATCCGTGCGCACATCGGCGATGCTGCCAGGTGTCAGGACAGATACCGTGCCTGCCCCGGTAAGGATTCCCAGGCCGGTGTTTCCGGTCTGTTCTGCCAGGAAGATATCGCCATTGGCTGCCTCGGCATCCAGACGCTTGGTGGCCTCAGCATCGTCCGTTCGCGCCCAGTCGTAGCGAAGCTCCACATCCATAACCCAGATGGTCTTTTCATTGCCTTCCGGATCGGTGATGGTCTCGCTGTGGGCGACGCCCTTGCCGATTACGGTTACAGTCACATTGGGTTCTTCCTCGACTTGCTCCACATTCACAGGCTTCTCCTGGGTGCCGATATTCTCGGATGCACTCAGGCTGACATTTTCGCCGGTGATGTTTGCACCGGCGCCTGCGGAGAGGATGCTGCCGTTTTGCACTTCAACGCTCACATCGCCGCGCTCGGACTGGATGTTCTCGGCGGTGAGATCGCTGTTACCGTTCACGGTAATCTCGATATCGCCGTCATTGTAGATTGTGGTATTGCCGGTGCTGACACCGATTTCCACATGGAACGCTCTGGGATCGGTATCGCCGGTATTGTTGGGGTCTGCTTCTTCGGGAATGCCATTTTCACGGATTGCCTGCTTGTAGAGCTCCTCACGCTCCTCGTCGGTAAGCAGATCATTGATCAGCTGATCCAGATCGGTGAAGGGCTTTCCTTCGGTCTGCCCGCTCAGCTGGGCATCCATCAGCAGGGCAAAGAGCTTCTTCTGTCCGGCTTCATCCGTTGCCAGCATGGCGCTGTAGATTTGCTCTGCATCATAGGCTTCACTCTGCAGGATGGATTCCAGCACCTTCTGCGCCTGCTCAGGAGCCAGAAGCTCCTGCTTTTGCTGCTCAGTCAGACCATCCAGCATTCCCAGCTGGTTCATCAGCGTTTCACGCTGTTCATCGGGGATAATCTCAGAGAGCACCTTGCTGTCCAGCTCCGCACCAATCATGGTCTGAACCGCAGCTGCATTGAGAATGCCGTTCAGCTCTCCCTTTGCACCTAGGAAGCGGTCTGCCAGATCTTCCGCTGCGGGAATCTCAAATTCCGTTCCCACCGTCTTGTCAACGATGTGATCCAGCCGATCGCCCTGCATGGTTTCCTCGCCGGTGGCGGGATCCCGGGCAGTAAACTCGTTGATCTTCGGGTTATCCAGTGTCGTGACGAAGTAGCCATCCAGCAGGTCATCCGTCTGGCTGAGCCAGACCCTGTTGTATGTGCCGGAATTGGGATCGTAGGAATCAGAATCTGCCAGAACCAGTTCCAGAGCGTCAATGTAGACATTGCCGACTTGCGGCATCTGCATGGTCAACTCTGCGGGGATATCCACCACAAGCCTGTTGCTCGTTTTGCCCACATTGCCTGCGGAAATGCTGAGCAGCGCATTGGTGTTGTTATCCGTATCCGCGTACTTGATGAAGGCTCTGTTGCCATAGCCTGCCTCATAGCTGTCGAAGCTGGTGCCGCCGTTTTCACGCATACCGAAGGTACCACCCACAGCTACGGTATTATAGCTCTTTTCCGACATCCAGTCGTCAAAGCGCATATCCGCACCTGCAGTGAAGCCAGTAGTGGTATTCAGGGTACGAAGCTTCGTGAGAGCGATGTCGCCTTCCGTAGCTTCTGCCGTCAGTTTGCCGCCGGTTACCACCGTGTTGCCGCCAACCGTCAGATTCTGGTTGGCAGTCAGCTTGGCGGTGCTCGGTCAGGATGCTGCCGGTGACCGTCTGGCTGCCGCCTACGGTGATGTTGCCGTTGGCATTCTTCGTAACCGTACTGTCGGTAATCTGCTCGTCGCCGGTTACGGCGATGGCACTATTGGTGCTGGTTTCGGTCAGTTTGCTGCCGGTGACCGTCTGGCTGCCGCCTACGGTGATGTTGCCGTTGGCATTCTTCGTAACCGTACTGTCAGTAATCTGCTCGTCGCCGGCTACGGCGATGGCGCCAGCGGTGCTGGCTTCGGTCAGTTTACTGCCGGTGACCGTCTGGCTGCCGCTTACAGAAATGCCCTTCTGCGCGCTGACATCCAGCGTACTGCCGCCGGAGACACTGAGGTCGCCGCTTTCGGTTTCCGTCGTGTTGACAGATACCATGCCGTCCGCTTCAATGTCTGCCTTGCTGCCTTCCGTTACGGTAAGCATACCGGTAAGAACATCCCCCGCCACATCCATGGTCAAGGAAGTTTGTTTTCCGTTCAGAGACTTCTCAACCGTAATGGTCTTCAGAGCCACATTGCCGGCACTGGCAGCGTTTTCTGCAACATTGGTCTTGATGGTTGCAGTACCGCCGTTTTTCACCACCAGGTTCTTATCCGCAGCGGTGACACTGCCGTCAGCCGTCTTCAGCTCCCAGATTACGCCATCAACAATGATATCGCCGTCCAGGCTGGTATCGCCCTGATCGATATAGATGTAGGTATCCTTTTCGATCACCTGTTCACCATCTGCGTTCAGGAAGACGACCTGCTTTGCCTCAATGTTCAGCGGTTTGGTCTGTGTGCCGATGGAGCCTGCGCCCCCGGCTGCAATCACAGTTGCCTTCTCCCCTGCCGTAACATTGGGTGCTTCGGCATCGGAGTTGCCGTTGAGCAGAGAGCCGTTGGGGTCGTTTACACGGATCTGCACATTCTGAGCTGCCGAGATGCCCATGACCTCGTAAGAGGTTCCATCCTGGGCTGTCACAATGCTCTGGGAAGACTGAACACCCTCCAGAACCACCGTGCCGTCGGAGCCCGCGGTGATATAGCCCACCTCATTGCCGCTGAACTTCGGGAATCTGAAGTAGGTGGTCAGTTCGCCTTCTGCGTTATTCTGCTGGAAGATGGTCAATGTTACAGCCTGGCCGTTTGCCGTGTAGCTTACGGTGATGACGCCGTTGTTGACTGTGACGCTGTTCTTGCTGATGGGCGTCCAGCCGGTGTTGCCATCCTCGGAGTAATAGAAGGTGCCGGTGTCTCCCTGCTTCTGGATTCCATTGACATCCTTTGCAATGTGATCCGTCAGCCGCTCCAGCATGATGGTCTGACCTGCCAAAATCTGAATGTTGGGGCCGCTTGTGTTGACCGTAGGCGGAACCACATACAGGATAGCCATGGTTTCGGCCTCTGTCATCCTGGCCTGCGTAGCCTCACAGTAGAACACGCCGTCCACCAGCTTGTAAATATCGCCGGTTTTCTGATCCAGATAGACGGTTTCTCCGTTGGCATTGATGTCGGTATCGGCGCTCTTCACAGCCAGTTTACCCAGGTCGGATGCGATCAGCTTTGTGGAAGTGTAAACACTGCCGTCAAACTTGGATTCAAAGCTGCCGGAAATATTGACAATCAGGCCGCTCTTGGACAGATACAGGGTATCGGTGATCTTGTAGCCGTCTGTCTGACCAGTCATGGCAAGCTTCTTGGCAGGAATCTGCACAGGCTTGAGAATGATGTCAGAAATCTTACCAGTGAAGATGGTGTGAACGCCATTTTCCTCTGGGCTGCCAAAGCGGAGAACCAGAACCTGCTCCGTGGTGCTGTGCCGGTTGGGATCCATGAAGCTTTCTTTGGATTTGGGCAGATATTCCTCCGTGGTATCATCGCTATACTTGACCATGTGCTTCACCGTGGAGTAGGTGTAGCTTCTTGCCTCGGCGGTCAAACCGGTGACACGCTGCTCAAACTGCTGTGCATTGTAAACCAGCTGGTATGCGCCGTCTCTGTAGATAACTTCAAAGGATGTAGCGCTGTGCACTCCAATCGTGCCGGTTTCGCATACCACAGCTGCTGCGGAAAGCGTACCGGACATAACCTTGGCGTAATCCGCAGCCTTCACAAGCATCTTATGTCCGTCTTCGCTGGTCAGAGGTTCTTTCACGGCTACCTCTGCCGTACCAACCTGCTCAAAGCAGGTTTGATCCAGATAGACATAGCCGGTTTCGGTTTTGGTGAAGGTAATACCTCCGTCAGACACATACAGCCGATGGGAGATGCCATATTCGTCCGTGTCTTCCTGCCAGACACCGTCTTTTATATACCGTTTCAGGACATTTGTCGTACTAGCATTCAAACGATATGTGTAGTAGCGCACGACACCATCGGAATCCATGTAGATCTCGAAATCCGAGCTCGTCATGTGGCTAACCTTGTCAGTACCACCTATATTGTTCACAATGTACACCGTGTCTTCGCCGGTAGACTTGTTCAGCCTCGTGGTGGTGTCGTTGGAGGCCGTGTAGTAGATCTCCTGATCGCCTTCGGAAACGATGGTTTCATCCAGCTGCTTCTGGGTCACGAGGGAAATGTTGTCACCATCCACCTTGACATACAGCAGGTACTTCACCGCTGTACCATCGCTGACAAAGTCATAAGTGTTGTACTCGATGGTGCCATCCGACTGCAGAACGCCATAACGGTAGTACTTGGCACCGTTGGAATCCGTATAGACAACGCTGCCTTCCAGAGTTTCGAAGCATCCCTGTCCATTGTCGGATTCGCTGAACTTGTAAGCAACGCCATTCTGCAACAGCGCGCTGCAGCCCTGAGAATCCACATGGTTGGTGATTTCTTCATACAGAATCACATGGTTTCCGTTTTCGTCCTGATAGACCGTCTGACCATTCTCCGTAACCTCGTAAATGTACTGGCCGCTTGCCGTGGTGTAACGGATACCGCTGTACTCGCTCTCGTTGGAGATGGAGGTGGAAACCTCCGCCAGCTTAAAGCACTGGAAGGATACGGTCTTGGACTTTGCCTGGAACTCGTAGGTGTGCCAGGTATACTTGACATTCTTTACGCTGTAGGTCGGTTCAGTGAAGCCGAAGAAGTCACCCGGTCTGTTGCACTCCAGCCAGATCTCCGTGCCATCCACCTGGACACGGGTCTGCACCTCGGTGGCATAGGATTCACTCCAGAAGACATTGTTCAGCTTGGGCAGAGTGCTGTTCACGATGGTCTTGCCGAAAACCGTGTCCTCAACATCCAGCTCTGTACCATTGTAATAGTAGTGGAACCCATAATCCTCGTATTTGATGGTTACCTTATAGCCGGTGCCCAGGAAGTTGGTGTCCACGAACTCATCGCTTGCAAGATTTCTGGTGTTATACAGATGCTGAATACTGTAATCGGCGTGTCCGTTGCCACCAAATGCAGAAGTCTGGCTCTGCTTGTCGCGGTAGTAACCGTTGTGGGTTTCCACCTTGTCGCCTTTGACCATCAGGTTCTTGAAGGTCTCAAGGTTTGTGATACTGCTCGTACCTGTACCCTCCACCTGATAGAACTTCACAGACTTGGTAGCCGTATCATGCTCGATGATGTAGTAGACAGTACCGGTGGTATCATTCACCACACTGTTCACCGTGGGATTCAGGCCATCCAGGAAATAATACTGCTTGGTACCGATGAATACATTCGAGTAAATGAGCTTGGTTTCCCATTCCTGAACAGTTCCATTCACTTCTCTGGTAAGGCGAACCGTCATGCCGTTGAACAGATTCACCTTCTCCAGCCAGTCGCTGGAAATCACCTGGGTCAGAACCTCGAAGGTGGTGTCGTCCTCTACGGTCAGCAAGCCCTCTTCCAGATCAATGGTAATGCCGTCCGACAGCTTGATCTGCACCAGCTTCTGGTTTTCATAGATGAACTGGTAGTGACCCACATCGGAGGCAATTCCGCTCTCCTCAATTCTGGCCACATTGCCGTTAACATCCGTGTAGATCAGGGAGCCGTTGGGCAGTTGGTAGATCAGAAGATCCTCTGCCGAATCGTAGGCAGTCAGGTAGTGCTCCAGCATATCCATGCCTTTCAGCTCGTATTTGCTGGTCAGCATAACTACATTGCTGTCGCCCTCAACATAATCCAGGGTGCCGGGAACAGGAATGGTAACGGTGGTGGTACCCTTCACCCAGAAGATGTTTCTGCCCTTCTGCAGATCCAGATAGACACTGCCTTTGCTGGACTGAATCCCGCTCAGGTCAACATCGATGTCGGCGCCGGAAGCTGTCTCGCTGCCGCTTACCGAATCGACCCACTGGATCAGTGCGCCGGTAATGTCCATGAAGATATCGCCGGAGGCCGTTGCATCCACCGTGCCGGCAGAGCCCTTGAACACCCATACCGAGAAGGGATTCTCGCTGCTGCCGATGGAGCCTGCACCGCTGATCTTCAGGGTGTGCACCCACAGGGGGCTGACAGTGCTGTCCGCTGCAATCACAGAGGCATGGGACAGGTTGCCGCCCACCGCACCGGTCCAGCTGATCTGTGCCGTTCCGTCATAGACCGGGATCAGGCCCGTCAGCTTGACATCGGCGTCAGAGGAAGTGGTTACCACGAAAGCGGGAAGATAGCTGGTCTGAACGGGGGTAATGCTCTTTCTCCTGCCGTCTACAAACACACGGGGGTTGACGAAACCGGTGTTGACATAGGTCATGCCCTTCAGGACGATGCTCTTGGCCGTGCTGTTGGTAATGGTCAGGGAGGGAATCATGCTCTGATCGTACACAACCATGCCGGTAACGGTGGCATCGCCATCGCCGTTATTGCTCACATAAGCGTAGCCGGGCAGGGAGTTGGAGATGTTGCCGAAGGTGACACTCTCGCTGGTCTGGGTCCAGATGACCGCCTCGTTGCGGATGCCCACCTGGCGCACGCCGCCTCTGTCGGAGACATCAATGTAGATACCCGCAGCCGCGTCGCCCAGATACAGGGTAATGCCGTTGACGGTAACACTGCCGTTGTGGGTGAAACCGGAATCCTTATTGCTGGTATGCTTGCGGATAAAGCCGCCGGTGTGCTCCTCATACAGAACGCGGTCTTCGCTGAACTCACGATTGTCAATCCGGAGATTGGCGCCCTTGTAGGTAAGGTTCGAAACCGTAACCGTAGCGGATTCCGTGGTAACGACCTTGCTCTTGGCATAGGCATCGCCAATGGCGTTCAGCTGGACACGGGCATCGGTATGGATATTGGCATCCAGATATTCCGGTGCAGAGGTGGCGTTGAGAATGGCTCCGTCATGTCCGATGATGGTAATACTGCTCACCGTGGTATTTGCCCGAAGTGTGGTATTCAGATCGTTCATGGAGTCAATATTCGCGCCAAGGCTGCTGCCCTTTGCGTAGCCATAGCTGTAGACATCCAGCTTGTTGAGGACGGAGTTGATATAGACATATCTGCCCTCAATTTCCTTCGCCACATTCTGAATGGTCACGCTGGAATCCAGGGTAATGGCTGCGATATTCTTCACATTCGGTGCTACGCCCAGGCCGGAGCAGTCTGCGGAAGCATAGGTGTATACGCCGTTCTGAGAAGCATTGCTTCGGATATTCACGGTACCGAAGCGGTTGGTGATCTTGCTGATACCGTCGATTGTTACCTTGGAGGTATTGCTCAGGGTCAATTCTGTACGAACCGTACCCAGAGCCACCACGCCGCCGGAACAGATCTTCGCATAGGTGTTGATGCTGTCATCCTCACCAACATTGCTGGAGATGTTGAGATCACCGAAGTTTGCAGAAAGATCACTGTTTTCGCCAATGGTGATAGTGCTGCTGCGGATCAGTTCATTGATCGCCTTAACCGTACCCTTCTTGAAGAAGCCGCCGCCGTCTGCCACGGTTCTGGCCTTCATCAAAGCATTGGAAACGGTGGTGATGGTCAACGCACCTTCCGCATGAATCTGCGCACCAACATCAATATCATTGGTGGAGGTAATGTGATTTTCACCCTTGGTGTAGGTCGCATCCACGGCAAAGCCAATGCTGGTGCCCGAGGCGTCACTTTCTGCCTTGGTCAATTCCTCAGACCGGATGGTGACATTCTCGTTGGAAGTCAACTCCGCATTGCCATTGACATAGGCCTTGGTGTAATACCAGCTTTGGGTAGGCAGTTCGGTTTTCTCGATGCCGAGAGCCGACACGGTCATGCCCTTCCTGACGACAGCCTCGGCAAAGCCGGTGTTATAGGCTCTGACAAGGATATCATCCCCGGCATGGATTTTGCCGCCCTGGATACCAGAGACAACGGTCTGCTGCTTATTCAGGCCTTCTGCGCCGATGGTTGCAGAAGAGCTGGTAACCGCTGCGCTGGCAAGACCGCCGCCGCCTGCACTCCGTGCCTCGGCATTGGACGCCGTGTTGCCGATGGCTTCCACCGCAACGCCGCCGGTTACATCCATGTTGGCTCCGGAAAGCTGGGCTTTTACGGTATCGCCGGTGGCGGAGGAAGCGAACATTCCGCCCAGAGAAACTGCCGAAATCGTGGTAGGCATCCGGCAGGCTGCCTGCGCCTGGGTGAGAGATTTTGCGTTTGCGGCGAAGCTGCCGCCCACTGTCAGCAGATTGCCGGTTATTCCGGTCACTGTCAGCAGGTTTTTGGTTGCGGACTTTGCAGATGCTTTGTTGACCGTTGCACCAGCCAGATTGAGATTCACACCAGCCGCAGTGCCGGTTTCTGCAACGGCCTTGCCGTGGGTATCATCGCTGACAACCTCGGAAAGGATATTCACGCTGCCGCCTACCTTCAGCTCTCCGCCATAGGTGAAGCCGGTATTCTGCTGGGTCGACAGATTGGCATTGGTCACATTCACCGCCAGCTTCAGGCGTTCCACAGAAACCTCTACAGCTCTGCCCAATGCCTTCGCACTGGTACTGCCAAGGTTCCGCAGGCTGATGCCGCCGGACACAATACCGCCGTTGTCGATGCCAATGGATGCATTGGACACAGTATTGGCATTCGCGGTTGCTACATTGCATTCCGCACTGTCCAGACTGACGCTGATGCCGCCTGCTGCGCCGGTTTCCGCATGGGACTGAGCATAGGCGTTGTTTTCAACGGATACGGAAGCCGCGTTCAGAGTATTGGCCTTCAGCTCCGCGCCGAAGCTGCCGGAGGCATTGGATGTGGCCACCAGAACCGTGGCGTTGTACACGCCGAGGGTCACTGTGCTGTTGTCCACATCTGCCTTGGCATTCGCCTTGCCGTTCATGGCAACCGTAACCGCGCCGATGGCGGAAAGCGTATTGGCATGGATGAAAGCCTTTGCCTTGGCATTCATGGTTGCGGTGGCCGTGGAAGCCTTGACGCCAAACAGGGAGACTGCGGTGCTGCCGCTGGTAGAGCCGCTGCCCACCACTGCGTTTGCCCCGGAGGTATTGTCATTGTTGAAATTGGATTCAACCGTGATATCCCCCTTGGTACAGCTGACGGAAGGAGCCGTTGTGTCGGAGCCGATGTGTGCGATATGCTCCGCAGTTACCTCAGCGGTGACCACATTGGCCGCAATATTTACGCCACTTGCGGAGATCTTCGATGCTGCAATGGCTGCATTTGCATCAGCAGTACCGTCCGTCAGGATTCCTATGTGATCATCCGCACTGACCTCGCCGTCGCCTTCTATCCCGGCGCAGGCAGAGCTGCGGGCCTGCGCATAGGCCGTGTTGACAGAGCCGTCCACCAGGCTGGCAGAGATTCCATCTTCGGACTGCCTGCTCACCGCATTGGCACGGGTCTGATACCGGTTCTCCAGGGTGATGCTCTTGGCGGAAACCTTCTTTCCGCTGGTGGTGTTCAGATCTGCCTTGGAGCTGCCGCCGGCGAAGGCATTCACCGTGGTAATCGTGCCGGAGTAGTAGCTCAGGCTGCTGCCGCCGTAAATACCGGCATCCGCGAAGGAACTGGTATTTGCCGCAACGCGGAAGCTGCCTTCAATGGTTCCGGAGATATTGGACACCACAGCCTCATTTGCCGCGTCGAAGCTTGCTACACAGACATTTGCAGTTGCCTTCACATGGGACATTGTGATGGATCCATCGGAGGATGCACCGACTCTCGCAACCGCACCCAGGAAGTCCGGGCTCTCGCTGTTGGAGCTGGCATCCTTGTTCAGATCGGAGGTGATGACCACATCTGTGCCCTTGGTATTCAATATGCACTCACGGATAAAGGTATTCTGCCGCACCTTGTTCACCGCAACGGCCACATTTGCGACGACATTGATTTCGCTGATCGTGACATCGGGCAATTTGGGTGCTTTGGCCGTAATGATATTTGCCTTTGCCAGAGATGTACCCACTGCAGAAATGCTGACACTGCCCTGTGCCGTAATCTGGCCGTTTCCACGGATGCCTGTATTGGCACTGGTGGTGGTGTAGGCAGCCGCAGTATTCAGGCCGATATTCTCATAGGAAACGACGCCGCCTGCTGCCGGAGTGACTTCGGTATCCGCGACGGAGGAATAGGTGTTGCTGATGGTGATACTGCCGCATTCCACATCACCGTTGGCCTTCATAACGGCCTCGAAGGTGCCGGATGCGAAGCTGTAGCCCAGCATGACACCCATGGAATTGAGGGATACAGAAAGATTGTCAATCTGCGCGTATGCGGTGGAGGCCGCAGTATTGCTGACTGTCACATCGCCAGCCTCACCGGCAAAGCCTGCTATCGCGCTGCTGGTGGCATCGGACAGAGCCACAGCCCCGTTTCCGGTAACTGCAAGCATACCGGCAGAGGCGGAGTAGATGCGGGCTTCTGCCACATTCTCAAATGTGACTTCCACACGCTTTTCCACACTCTGTTTCTCTCCGTCCTTCTCCACCTCACCCTTCTGATGGGAAATCAGATTCTCGGCGGTTACAGCAGACAGTACGGATTTCACCGTCAGAGCTTTTTCGATATCCAACACGGCGTCGGTATCCATGTTGGCCTTCTGCTCAGAGCCAACCCAGGCAAAGGCCAGAGAAGCGTTGCCCGTCACAGCGCCAATGGCTGCATTGACCACCAGCGTGTGGGCCTTTGCACTGCCGTAAGCCAGCACTTCAACACTGTCTGCGCTCATTGTTCCGGAGGTGCCCAGAATCTCAGCATTGTTCACAGCCTTATTGAAGGCCAGAGCCAGATTGACTCCAACAGCGGTTGTACCGCCTGCGCCGGTAATCGCGTTGACCTGGCAATAGCTGTCGTTGGGCTTATCTTCGCTGCCGGCGCTCACGCAGACTGAGCCGTCCGCACTGACAGTAGAGCCGGTCAGGTCCAGAATCGCCTTGTTGGTGGAGCCGATGTAAGCCACATCCACGGTAGCACCCGCAGCAACCGTGCCGCCCACGATGCTGGTGGAGATCACCTTGACATCGCCGTCAAAGTCTGCCTCCACCGTGATATCGCCTGTGGTAACAATATTCACGCCGCGGATGGCTGCAATGTTGGTGAGGTAGCCCAGGCCCACGGACACAATGCCGTTGACGGAAGCTGCGCCGCCTGCAGCACCTGCGCCGGCCACTGTGGTCTCACCCTTGGCATCTGCAGAAACCTGGATTTCTTTTACGGTGATGCTGCCGGTAACAGTACCGATGGTTGCATCACTGCTGTGTCCGATATAGGATTCAGCGTTCAGCTTGTTAATCACGACCACCACGGATGTACCCACAGCGACAGCACCGCCGGCAATGGAGATGATGTAACCGTCAGCATTGGCCTCGAAATCATGCTTGACCGTCAAAGCTGCCTTGGCAGAATCAACGACGACATTCTTATCGATATAGCTGCGAACCTTGGTGTGGTTCACTGCCAGGCCCACGCCTGCGTTAACACCTGCCGCTCCTGCTGCCAGACTGCCCACTGCTACGGTGGAATTGGTCCTGCCTGTGGTAGTCACATTCAGTTCGGTAAGGTTATTGCTGGTAATGTTGGCATTTCCGGTGATGGAAGCCTCTGCCTCACCCTGGAAGAAAGTCGCCGCCAAAGATACATTGACACCTGCGATGCCGCCTGCGGCACCGGTATTCACAGTGAGCACATCACCGTAATTCATATTGGCCTTGACATTCAGGGTTTTAGCGTTTTCCACATTGCCGGCCAGAATTGCCTCGGCGGTGGAGAACACGGTCATGACCGCACCGCTGACAGAAACACCTGCAGTACCGCCGCTCATGGTGACGGAGATCAGACGCATGGTGTTCTTTCCATTGGTGGAAATGCCTTGCTTCTTCAGCTCGCTGTAGGTGCTCCCGGAAGAACCGAAATCTTCGATTTCCTCGATTTCCTCTTTCGTCTTGATGGCAGCGCCTGCACTTGCCATAATGGAAACATCAGCGTCTGCCTTCAGGGTGGCACCCCCGGCAACCAGAGCCTGAACATTGGAGTTCAGAATGGCTGTCGTGAGACCAACGCCCACGCCTTCTCCGCCGCTGACGGCAACCGTACCGGAGATGATATTGGTGTTCAGGGTATCGGATGCCAGAACCTGAATATTGCCTGCTGCGGTAACGAAAGTACCGGCAGAAACATACGCAGAGATTGTATCGGACAGGTTGGCGACGGGCTTTGCTGTCAGCTTGTTGTCCTCAGCAGTCTGCTCATACAGGGAAGAATCGAAGGTATTTGCGCTGGTCAGGTCAGTCTCAACATATTTGTCCTTCTCACTGTCGTAGAGGTAGCGCTGGGTGCCCTTGTATTTCCCGGCTGCCTCATCGTCCGTGATTGCAACAAATTCATTGTTGACCTTGATATAGAGCTTACCATCGCCCTTAATGGGGGCAGTGTCCTGACTGGTCTGTCCATACTTGCCGTAATCCTGTCTGCCGGGCGTCTGGCCGTCGCCCGCAAGGAGCGTACCCAGAGAAGAATCGTACTTGGGCTTATACTGCTGAGCCACGCTATGGGAGCTGTCGAACGCGTCGTTAACCTGGATCTGAGGATTCATCGCCTCATCAGAATAGAGGATATCGTGGGCGTCCTGGCTCAGCATATTGCCTGCCACGATGGCAGTCAGGGCCGTGCCAACGCCGCCCACACCGGCTCCTGCAATGGTAGCGGAAACGCTGAGCACATCCCGGATGGACATGGCCTGGATCTTTGCATTGTTCACATTGATCTTTCCGCTGCTGCCAATAACCGCACCGATGGTATTGTAGCTGACGCTGACCAAAGCGGTAACGCCCACACCGGCAGAACCGGAGGCAGCAATGGAAGTAACGATCGCACGGAGGGTGTAATCGTCTTTTGCTTCAACCGTCAGGTCACCCAGTGCGTAAATATTCACATTGGCACCAGTGTAGGCCTCGGTCTTGACCTGCGTGACAATCACATCCAGAGTGCCGCTCACAGCTGCGTTCCCGCTGATGCAGCCACCGGTTGCATCAGCATCCACAGTCTCACGGGAGCTTGCCAGAATGGATACATTGCCGCCAATCGGATTGGAAGCAGTACCGGCATTGGTTCCATCCCGGAGATATGCGGTGGTCTTGTTCTGGAAATAGGTTACCACTGCAACCGCAGACACAGCAACGGTTCCGGAGCCGGAGGCTGCCGTCGCAATGTTAAGCAGATCGGTGATAGCTTCCGCATGGACATACAGGTCATCGTCTGCCTGCAGACTGCCGCCCAAAGCCGCTGTGGTCTCGTTTTCAAAGGCCAGGACGCTTAGATCGCCTGCCACATTGGCCTTTCCGGAGATGCCAAAAGTGAGAGCCAGCAGGTACAGATCATCGTCAGACACAGCCGTTGCTTTGATGCTGCCGCTGGCGAGGATACTACTGTCGTTGCCCACGCTTGCTTCCAGGGTCTTATCGTAAACCATGGTCACAACTGTGGCACCTACGCCTACGCTGCTGCTGACTGCAATGCCGCCTGCAAGGTTATATATGTCTGTTTCGTCAGAGCTTTCTATGGCAGCCTCCGCATCGTTGCCGGACACTTCCTGAGATTCTCCCTCAGAATAGCCCGCCACGATTTCGCATCCGTTGCCTGCCGTGGCCTTGACGGTGTTTTTGAACACCAGGGTGTTCACAACGCCGCCCACGCTCACATTTGTAATTGCAGCACCGCTGACGGATGCCATTGCCAGTCGGGTGTCCGCGTTCGCGCTGAGGGTCACGCCTCTGCGCTTTTCGTCACGGTTGGGAAGCCGCACGCCACCGTTGCCCGCTGCCCGGGCGCTCAGGGTCACATTGTTGCCGATGGTAGTGAGAACCTGATTCTCTACCACCACGGTGGAAACCGTCGCGCCCACGCCTACGGTGCCGCCACCGGCTGCCATGCTGCCTGCAGCGCTGCAGATACCGATCTGCGCGTCGCTGGCAACGGCAATGCTGTCACCTGCGTGAATCACGCTGTTGTCACCGATCTCGGTTTTGATTGTGGACTGGGAGATCACAACGGGGATGGTGCCTGTCAGAGCGTTACCGGTGCCTGCGGCACCCGCCACGGTCAGCAGAATGGTCTGATTGCTGCCGCTGGCAAGGACTCTTACATTCCCGGATGCGTTCATGGTCACACCGGTGACCACGGGTGCGGTCTCGCCGGTACCCTCGGTTGTGGTCTGGAAGCGGCCGACGACTGCGGCCACGGTCTGACCAAACACGCCCACATTGACCGTCGCGCCTGCCGCGATCTGGGCCGTGCTTCCCGCAAGGGCTGCCATAGCAACAACCTGCTTCACATCGCCCTGAGCCAGCACATCAATGCAGCCGTCCTTCGCTGTGATTTGGCTGCCGTCGCCCACGATTGCCTCGGTATCGCTCTGGCTGACCAGCACGCCGATGGTACCCGCCGCGCCGCTCTGATTGCTGAGTGCAGCGGAAGCAGAGGCCAGCACATTGATGAGGTTTTCTTCGCTTTCTGCCTTAACGGTCACATCCTTTGCCGCGGTGACGATCGCGCCGCCGCCAACCTTGGCATAGGTCTTATTCCCGGAAACCGCTGCTGCGAAGGTGCCGCCTGCGGCGGGGCCATTGCCTGCTGCCGTTTCCACGGAGGTGGAGACGAGAATCAGGTCGGAAATATTCTTTCCGAGGGCACTGACGCTGCCGTTTTCCGAGGTGAGCGTCACGCCATCGCCAACGGAAGCATTGACCTCATTTCCGGTGAGGATCACATCCAGCGTACCGCCGATGGCGCCTCCGCCTTCGACAGCAGTGCTGACAACACCGGCCACTGCCACGGCAAGAACATCGTTCTTTGCTTCGGCACTGACACGGATATCCTCGCTGGCGGTAATTCTGGTGCGGTCGCCCACGCTGGCGTTTACACTGCTTCTGTCGTCAAAGCCGGCAATGTTCACGCCCACGCCTGCCGTGGCGGCGGCAGTCAGAGAGCCGCCGATGATGCGGCTGTTCACGCCGCTCTTCGCCTCAACCGCAGCCTCTCCGCCATCCAGCATGATGGATGCGTCATCGTCAATCTCCGCGCTGGTTTTGTTTTTCGCGAAGAGCATGGAGAACGCGCCAGACACCGCAGCCTCGGAATTCAAGCTGGGCGTAGAGACTGTTCCGGCAATGGATTCCATATAGTAGTTTACGGATGCCAGATAGTTCAGCGCGTCTATGGCGCTCATAACTCTCTCGGTGCTGAGATTCACCTCAAGGCTGTTGTGCTTCTCATTGCCGTTGGCATCTTTCTTGCCGTCGCTGATGTTCAGGTGGATGAGTCCCTTGTTGTCGGGGCTGGTCTGATCCATGCTGCCATCAGAAACGGTGAAAAGATTTTTAAGATCGAAGGGGAACTGGTAGTCGTCCTCAGTAACCGCCTGCTTTTCGGCCTTGACCTCCAGGCTCTTTGCGGTGACACTTGCGTTCTTGCCGATCTTTGCCAGATTTTCATTTTCGTCATAGATGAGGGCAAAGGCTGCGCCGATACCCACGGTGGAGCTGCCCGCACTGAGCGCATCAGCTCTGACCGCGACTTTGGACTTTTCCACAGCCTTGACCACCACATCGCCGCCGTTTACCACAGTGCCGTCCAGGATCTGGGCGCTGCTCTTTCCGTAAGTCTTCACCACGGAAACGGCACCCGCAAGACTCCCGGCCTTGCCCTTGCTGCCCACGGCTCCCGCCAGGGACTGGGCTGCCAGAAGGCCCGCAAACCGGTCGTCCAGATTCTGTCTGAGAATGGCGTTGGCCGCAACACCCTCCGTGGTGTTGATTGTGCCGGAGAGCTGAACATCGGCCTCATTGTGGTTGGCGCTGACTGCCACGCCCATAGAGATAACATTGGCGTTGACCAGGGGGTTCATGGATCGCGCAATGCTTGCTCCGGTAGCGTAGGCGCGGTAGTTTGCGCTGTTTTCAGCCCGCGCATCCACGCTCTGTGCGGTGAAGTTGCCTTTGACCTGCGCCTTTGCCTTGTGGGCAGTGACATTGACACCCACAGCCGCCGCAACATTCACAGTGTTGTTGGGGAAGCTGGGCATATTCTGAGCCGCATTACCGGCATTGGCCAGAGCGCTGCTTACCGCATCACTGCTCGTAGCGGTATTGCCAGGCAGGTTCAGGTTCAGCGAGCCCAGCACCATGGTCATCAGAGGACTCTTGGACATGCTGGGGGACACCTTACCATAGGCGCTCGAGGAGATGCTGTTGAGCTGATTCATGACCTTCACATTGGCGCCGCCAGTGGAAGGATCATCGGTGGTGTTTGCGAGACCCACAACCATTCTGACTTTTTCGAAGTAGCGGTCAAGGCTCGCGCCGTAGGTCAGAGCGAAGGCCTGAGCCTCGTCCTCGTTCAGAGTTTCCGCATCAACAATAACAGGCCCTGATATGTGTCCCTCCCCGTCAAGATCCGCCTTCACATCGGAAGTGGAGAGATTGACGGCAACGGATCCGCCCACCGAGACCGTTTCGCCAGCGGAAAAACCGGAGGAGGTGGCGTAGGTCTGACCCCGCTGCCGGGCGTGCAGATACAGCTTCGCCTTCTCATAGACCTTCTCGCCTTTTTCGTTGGTGCTGAGCACCCGGGCGGTGTTGACAAGTGTGTTTCCGCTGAGGGTCAGAACCGCGCCCTGATTGACCGCAGCGGTGACTGTGTTCTTTATGATATTCAGCGCAGCGGAAGCATCCACCGCGATGTCCTTGGTGCTGGTGCAGTTTGCGGGCTGCGTCGTCTGACCAATGGCGGGAGGTTGATAGTCAGGGAAAGACTGCTGTCTGCCGATGGGATCCTGACCTGCTACGGAGACCGTGTCAATATCGTTATGAACAATGGACTCCACGCTGAGGACCTGGGCATTGACAATTCTGTTCTGACCAACGCTTGCTTCCGCCTTCGCGTCCACATCGGTCATGGCAAAGGAGGCGCCCACGCCGACACGCTTGCCGGGAACCGTGCCGACCTTGTTTTTGACGGGCAGACCGTTGTCCGCGGCGGAGGAGGAAGCGGTGGTGTAGACCTTGTTGGCGGACTGGGCATACAGCTCCAGAATACCGCTAAGCTCCACCGTGTCCTGCTCACTGGGCTGTTCCAGTCCGGAGAGGATGGCCTGTGCGTCCGCATTGAGAACCGTCAAGGCAAAGCTGCCTGCCACGCCCACATTGGCCGCGCCCGTGCCGGAGACGGCGGAGGTGCTGATGCGGTTGCCCACATTCTCCAGCTCACTGGGATTGCCGTACTTGGCGGTAAGCTCGGTAACGGCAGCTTCCAGAAGCAGATCCAGACTGACCGTAGCCACCATCTTCTTTGCTTCCAGTTCCTGACGGATTCTGGAAACGGCGTTCGGATCTTTCAGCAGAGCTTCAATCAGGAAGTCCGGGTCACAGAGCAGCTCCGCCAGATTGGAAAGCAGACTCTCTGCCAGAGCCACTGCTCCGGAGACGACGGTGCCCAGAGGCTCGCCCTTCACATCGGAGAGCATGATCTCGAAGATCATTTTCTCCACCTTCTGATCATCGCTAAGCGCTCCTGCCGTACCGTACTTATTATTATACTCAGCCAGAAGCTGCTCGTACGCCCCTTCCTTACCTTCGAGGTAGCTCAGCAGGGATTCCTTACCCGTCTTTTTCAGAATGGCACCCTTAAGAACATCTCTGCCGGTATTGGTATCCGCAAGGTAATGCAGGAGCTCATTGATGACTTCGTCCACGCTGCGGCGGTTTGCCGCCTCCAGGACATCGGCGCGGATAATGAGATTGTCCGCCTTGATGGACTTTGCGCCCACATAGGCCTTGTTCTCATACTCCACATAGTTGACTGCCGCTGCCGCGCCCACACCGATGGTGCTGTTGCAGGCGGTGGAGTCCGCGTAGATGACGGCGTCGGTATCCTCAAGAGAAGCCACGCGCACATCGCCTGTGGCCTCAATGGTTACACCGTCCGCGATGCTGGCGAGGGCCTTGTTGGAATGAACATTCACCGCGATGGTGGCGGCGATCTGCACGCTGCCCTCGGTGGTCATCATGCTGGGGCACTTACCTGCAAGGCCCGACGCACGCTCCGCGTTCATGGTGCCGTTTTTGCCGGACAGGCTGCTGAGATGGCCTGCCGTATTGCTCAGCGCAGCGGCATTCTGTTTGTTGATTTGCTCCGCTTTGCTGTTGGGGTCCCGGGACGGGGTTTTCGTGGTATCGCCGGAACCGGGCGTATCGCTGACCAGGTTATCGAAATCCGTGATGTCTGTTCCCGAGGGAGTCGTGGTGACGGGAACCTGGGTCGACGGGCTTGCGCCCTGGGAACTGGCGTAGACATTCTGACTTACGCGGCTGATAGACTCTGCCGCTACCTCTACGCTGCTTGCCTTTACGCTGCGGTTGAGCTCCGCCACGGCAGAGTCGTCCAGGATGGAAAGCCCAACTGCCGCGCCTACGCCTGCCCGGCTGCCAACTGCCTTTGCGTCGGAGATGAGCTTGCGGACAGCCTCGGTATTTGCGGTGACAACCACAGCACCAGGCATCTCGGTCACGGTGCCGTCGAGCTTGCCCACAATCGCCTTGGTGTTCACAGAGCTGACCGTCAGCGCCATGACCGGTGCGATGGAGGCACCGCCGGTGGAACCGGCCGCGGCCTGAATATAGAAGTTTGCCTTGTAGTCCGCCTCTGTTTTCAGAGAGCCGAGTCCGGCACCGCCAAAGTGGATGCCGTCTTCGATCTCCGCAATTGCGTCGATGTTGATCACTTCCACCGCGATGCCCGCGCCAACGCCTGCGGAGCTTTTGGTCATCTGGAAAGCGGGCGTCAGGGGGATGAGCATGCCGCCAACCGTGATGCCGTGTCTGGCACGCTTGCCGGAGGCATCGGCCACGGTGGTGTATCTGCCGGTGCCGGTGGAGATAACCTCCACATCGCCGCCGCCAATGTTATAGGTGGCAGTATTGCGGAGCACTGCTCTGTTATCCACA
>SFDG01000046.1 GCA_004558305.1 Phocaeicola plebeius | reverse complement strand
CATCGAAGACTGGGAAGTGGGAGCCAACCGCTTCTTCCAGATCCAGCCGCTCCAGAAGGGGGAAACCTACCTGCCGGCAGAAACGGAAGTCTATTTCGACCAGGCGGAACAGAAGATTGCCGGAACGGCGATTCCTGTCTTTTCCCTCCGTTCGGAAGGAAGCTATGGCGTAGGTGACTTCGGAGACTTGAAGACTTTCATCGGATGGGCGGCCGATACGCACCAGCGGGCCGTGCAGATTCTGCCCATCAACGATACGACCATGAGCCATACGTGGACCGATTCTTATCCCTACAGCAGCATCTCCATTTATGCGTTCCATCCGATGTATGTCGACCTGCGCCAGCTGCCTGCCCTGAAGGACAAGAGCGCGTCGATGAATTTCGAACGGAAACGGCTGATGCTGAATGCACTGCCGCAGGTAGACTATGAAGAGGTGAACAATTGCAAACGAGCCTATATCCGGGCGGTCTACCAGCAGGAGGAGAAAAACATCCTGGCCGACAAACGCTTCCAGACTTTCCTCGATGAGAACAAGGAATGGCTGCAGCCTTATGCGGCTTTCCGCTATCTTACCGCTCGCTTCAAGACGGCAGACTTCCACAAGTGGGGGGCCTACAGCACGTATTCGAAGGAACTGGTCGATACGCTCTGCTCTCCGAAGGGCGAACATTATTCCGACATTGCTGTCTATTACTACACGCAGTTCCTGCTGCATGTCCAGCTGCTGGATGCCACGACCTATGGCCGCAGCCGGGGCATTCTGGTGAAGGGGGATATTCCTATCGGTATCAGCCGTACCAGTGTGGAAGCATGGGTGGAACCCTACTACTTCAACATGAACGGACAGGCCGGTGCACCCCCCGATGCGTTCTCCGTGAACGGCCAGAACTGGGGAATGCCTACTTATAATTGGGAGGTGATGGCGAAAGACAATTACCAGTGGTGGCAACGCCGTTTCCGTAAGATGGCGGAATACTTTACGGCTTACCGTATCGACCATATCCTGGGCTTCTTCCGCATTTGGGAAATTCCTTACCATTCGGTGCATGGCCTGTTGGGCCAGTTCGTACCCTCGTTGCCGATGGATGCCGATGAAATCAAGGGTTTCGGATTGAACTTCCGCCAGGAGTTCATGACTCGTCCTTTCATTAGTGAATACATCTTGAACAGCCAGTTCGGCGAGCAGGCAGCCCTGGTGCGGGAAACCTTCGTGCAGCCGCTGCACAGTGACCTCTACCAGATGAGGCCGGAGTTCGATACCCAGCGGAAGGTAGAAGCATACTTTGCCGGCAAGACCGATGCGGCCAGTCTGGAACTGAAGGAGAAACTGTATGCCTTGATCAGCGATGTCCTCTTTATTCCTGACCGTGACAATCCTGAGAAGTTCCATCCGCGCATTGCCGTGCAGAACGATTTCGTCTACCAGCAGCTGACCGACCACGAGAAGGAGGCGTTCAACCGTCTGTACAACCACTATTACTACCAGCGGCACAACGACTTCTGGTACAAGGAAGCCATGAAGAAACTGCCTATCCTGACGCAATGTACCGATATGTTGGTATGTGGCGAGGACTTGGGGATGGTGCCCGACTGTGTGCCTTGGGTCATGTCGCAGTTGCAGATTCTGTCCCTCGAAATCCAGCGGATGCCGAAGGACCCGAAGGTGGAATTCGGAAAGGTCTACGGCTATCCCTTCCTTTCCGTCTGCACCATCGGTACACACGACATGTCCACCTTCCGGGGCTGGTGGGAGGAAGATCGTAAGTTGTCCGAGCGTTTCTATTACAACGAATTGGGCCATTGGGGCAATTTCCCCGAAAAGGCACCGGGCTGGTTGTGCGAAGAAACCGTTCGTCAGCACCTGAACAGTCCTTCTATGCTGTGCATCCTGACCTGGCAAGACTGGTTGGGAATGGACGAGAAATTGCGTAATCCGGATGTCGACCAGGAACGTATCAATGTTCCGGCCAATCCGCGCCACTATTGGCGTTGGCGGATGCACCTCACGCTGGAGGATCTGATGAAGCAGAAGGCTTTCAACGAGAAGATCCGTGTGATGATTGACGGCAGCGGACGATAGTCGGACGGTCTGTCCTGTAGTCGACACACACACTAAAAGACTGTCATTCTGAGTCGCCATTACACCCCGTGTGATGGCGACTCAGAATGACAGTTCTTTTAATGACAGTTTATTTCTCTTTGATGATTCCTACACAGCCGGCTCCTACGATGAGCAGGACACCCGCCAGCACCATCATGTTTACTTCAGGCGGTACACTGCCTTCTACTGTAAAGGCCCGCAGGACGATACCACCCACTATGGCAGCCACAATCTGCGGTACACAGATAGTGCCGTTGAACAAGCCGAGATACGTACCCATGTGTCCGCCGGTGAGTGAGTTCGTCAGGATGGTGAAAGGCAGTGCCAGCATGGCTGCCCAGGCACAGCCTATCAGTGCGAACGAACCGAACAGCAGGTACTGGTCGTGGATGAACAGGATCGAGATGAATCCGATGCCGCCCAGAATCAGGCTCAGGGCGTAAATCAGCTTGCGGCTGCGGAACATCGGAATGACCGTGGCCCAGATGACCGAACCGATGGCCTGGACAGCAAACAAGATACCTACCCAGTCGCCTGCATCCTGGTATTCCTGTGACTTGGTGTCCAGCACCAGTCCGCCGGTGGCTTCGGAAACGACAGAAGGAGCATTGAACACGTTGGCAGCTATCGTGCCGATGGTATAGGTCCACATGAACATGAAGGCCGCCCAGCAGAAAAACTGAACCAGTCCGACAGTCCAAAAGGTAGTAGGAGCCTTGGCCAGCAGTTGGAAGACATTGCTCTTCTCTTCCTTCGCCTCCGCCGTGATGCCGTGGTACTGGGCATATAGCTGCGGGGGATATTCCTTCACCTTCACAGTCGTGTAGATGACACAAAGAATCAGGATGATGGCACCGATGTAGAACGAGTAGATCACCGAGTCGGGCACCACGCCCTTTGGAGCTATGTTGCTGATGCCCACAGCTGCGAAAATGAACGGGAACAGGTAGCCTGCCAGACTGCCGGCATTGCAGAGGAAACTCTGGATGGAGTAGGCCAGTCCCTTCTGCTTCTCGTTCACCATGTCGCCCACCATCATCTTGAACGGCTGCATGGCAATGTTAATGGAGGTGTCGAGAAACATCAGCGAGAACAGGCCGAACACCATGGCGGCACCTACTGACATGCCGAAGCTGCCAGCATTGGGCAGCAGGCACATCACCAGTACGGCAATGATGGCTCCTACAAACAGGTAGGGGATGCGCCGTCCGAACCGGCACCAGGTCTTGTCGCTCAACGCACCGATGATGGGCTGGATAAGGATACCGGCCAAGGGAGGCAGTATCCAGAAATAACTCAAACTGTGAGGGTCTGCCCCCAATGTCGCGAAGATGCGGCTGATGTTAGCACTCTGCAAGGCGTAGGCGATTTGTACGCCGAAAAATCCGAAACTGATGTTCCACAGTTTCCAGAAACTCAAATCAGGTATTTTCATGGTATGTAATTAATGTATATTGCTCACATTGTTTTTCATCTCTCCTGTTTTCTCGGGTTTCATGGCAGGGGTACATCCGGGATCGGAATATCCGTATCAGAAGACCTTACAATCTCATGACCTGCTGTTCAAACCGTTCCTTGTCCCCCAAGGCCTTGTTGCGGACCTTGCTACGATAGTTATATACAGTAGCCAGGGAGTAACCTAAAAAGTGGGCAATACGAGTAGAATCTGTTACTCCTAATCGAATGAGTGCAAATATACGAAGTTCTGTGTTAAGTAGCTCGTTTTTCTTGGGAAAAATTTTTCCTTCTTCCGACAGCAGTCCGTTGAAATCCTCGATGAAGTGCGGAAAGAGTTCGAGGAACGACTTGTCGAATTCATAATAGAAGGTTCTCCGTTCGTCGTGCAGGAACTGCTCGGAACGGATGGCCTTGAACAGGTCATCGATTTTCGATGCCATGGCCAGTTTCTCCAACGACCGGCGGTATTGCTCCTGCTTGTCCAGATACCCCACGCATTTGTCTAAATAGCGGCCGATGTAGGCCTCCTTGATTCGTCCGGCTTCTTCCAGGTCGTGGTTGGTCGACACCAGTTGCCGGTTGGCCTCGTGCAGGTGTCTCCGCATCACCTGCAGTTTTTTCATCCAGTAATACAGGTAGCCGGTATAGACGATGAGCAGCAAGACCAGCACACTGACACAGATGAGCATGTTCCGCATCAGGACATGCTTCTCGCGGAGCTGGGTCTGGTAGGCCCGGTCGATGATGGGATAGAATTCCGTCACTTCCAGGAAGCGCAGCCGGGCGTTGCACGCCACGGCATCTTCCATTGAGCAGGTCAGGTAGCGGTAAGCCCGTTCGTAATCCCCCTCGTCATACATCAGTTTGGCCAGTTTTTGCAGTGAAGCATACTCACGTACCGCCCGCTGCAGGTCGCAGATGGCTGTCGAGGCCAAGTGGTAAATCCGTTGGTCCGTATCTCCCAGTATTTCATAGGCCTCTGCGAAGGTATAGTGCTGGAAAGCATGGTGCTTCAGGTCTTCCTTGTCGCAGGTGTAGTGCTGCAAGATGGCAATCGCTTCCTCTGGCCGATGGGCCAGCAGTTTCTTTTCGGCCAGCACGATGTCCCGGTCGGGGAAAGAAGTGTTCAGCAGCAAGATCGAGTCGCGGTAGGCGTCGGTCTTTTGTTGGTAGTGGAGTTTGGCCGCTCTGTTGGGCGTGTAGTCGGCCACCCAGCCGCAGTAAGCCCGGCATGTCCGGTAATAGTAGGCCAACTGTTCGTTGCTCAACTGGTCTGGGTGAATCTTCTTCAGCTCCAACAGGGCCTCGTTGTACATGCCGATGACCCCCATGACCTCTGCCATGTTGATGATGACATCCGATTCCAGTTCCTTCAGCTGCAGCTGGGCCAGCAGTTCCCGTTTCCGCTGTATATAATATAAGGAGGAATCGGCCTGGTAGTGCAGGTATTGGGTGAACAGAGCACCGCACAGGCTGTATTGTTGCCGAGAATCGGTTGAGGCATGCAGCTGTTTCTTCAGTTGGCCGATCCGTTGTTCCAGCCGGGCATGGTAAGTCTCCTTTTGCTGGATGGTTCTGTCGAGCAGTTGCAGCACCTGGGCTGTCGAGTCAGACACTGTCATGGCTGCCAGCCGGACAGTGGTAGATAACAGGAATAGTATAATGAGTATCGTCTTTTTCATGGGTATGGATTCTTAGGTGGAACAAATATACGTGTTTTTTCTGATAAGCGCCAAATCCACGACTTTATTTTTTGCAAATCGTTTCTATTTTTCCTTCTATTTATTTTTAAGTTTCTATTGATAATCAAGTAGTTCCTCTTATTTTGCATTTATATTTTCATTTTACTCCAGATTTGGCGTAATCAAATGCTCTACCTTTGCTTTCGGAAATCTATTCCATGAGTCTTTAACCGAATTAATGTTTAATATGTATGAAACGAGCACTGATGTTTTTAATGGCTGTCGTCAGCCTTTTTACCGGTCATAGTCACGCTGCCCCGGCGGCAAATGTAGAAAAGGTAGCCCCCACCTTCTGGTGGGCAGGAATGAAGAACCCCGAGCTGCAGATTCTCTTGTATGGCCCCCGCATCGCCTCGTCTCAAGTAAGCATCGACAGTGACGATGTCATCTTGAAAGAGGTAGTCTTGCAGGATAATCCCAACTATGTACTCTTGTACGTGGATTTGAGCCAGGCCAAGGCCCAGACCTTCCACATCTTGCTGAAGAACGGAAAAAATGTCACTTCTGTGCCTTACGAGCTGAAGCAGCGCACCCGCAAGGGAGAGGATGTGATGGGATTCGATGCCGCCGATGTGCTGTACCTGATTATGCCCGACCGCTTTGCCAATGGTAATCCTGCCAACGATGTAGTGCCGGGTATGCGCGAGGCCAAAGTGGACCGGAGCGAACAGTATGCTCGCCATGGGGGCGACATCCAGGGCATCGCCGACCACCTCGACTACCTGCAGGACCTGGGCATTACGGCCATTTGGCTGAACCCCGCCCAGGAGAATGACATGACAGAAGGCTCGTATCACGGATATGCCATCACCGACTACTACCAGATCGACCGCCGCTTGGGGACGAACGACGAATTCAAGCAGCTGACCGAGAAGGCGCAGGCCAAAGGATTGAAAATGGTGATGGACATGATTTTCAACCACTGCGGCAGCGAAAACTATCTGTTCAAAGACAAGCCCTCTGCCGACTGGTTCAACTTCCGCTCCAACTATGTGCAGACTTCCTACAAGACGGCCAGCGTGCAGGATATTCACGCCGCTGACTACGAACGGAAGATTGCTACCGACGGCTGGTTCACCGAATCCATGCCCGACTTCAACCAGCGCAACCGTCACGTGGCCCGTTACCTCATCCAGAGCAGCCTCTGGTGGGTAGAGTTTGCCGGCATCAACGGCATCCGTCAGGATACTCACCCGTATGCCGATTTCGACTTCATGGCCCAGTGGTGCAAGGAAGTGCTCGACGAATACCCGCACTTCAACATCGTAGGTGAAACCTGGCTCAACAGCAACGTGCTGGTGTCTTTCTGGCAGAAGGACAGCAAGCTGGCCGCTCCCCGCAATTCCAACCTGCCCACGGTGATGGACTTCCCGCTGAATGCCCTGATGAACATGGCGTTCGACGAGGAATCCGGCGAATGGGGAGGAGGTCTCTACCGCTTGTATGATTACCTGACGCAGGACCTGGTGTATGCCGACCCCATGCATCTGCTCACGTTCCTCGACAATCACGATACCTCCCGCTTCTACAAGAAAGCGGAAGACACCCGTAACCTGGACCGCTACAAACAGGCATTGGTCTTCCTGCTGACCACCCGCGGCATTCCGCAGATTTATTACGGAACGGAAATCCTGATGGCTGCCGACAAGGGCGACGGCGACGGCATGCTGCGTTGTGATTTCCCCGGAGGCTGGGCCGGCGATGCAGCCGACTGCTTTACCGCCCAGGGACGCACTGCCTTGCAGAACGAGGCTTTCGACTTCACCCGTCGTCTGTTGCAGTGGCGCAAAGGCAATGAGGTCATCAGCAAGGGCAGCCTCAAGCATTTCTCCATAGCCAGCGGCACCTACGTCTACGAACGCCGTTACGGAGACCGTTCGGTGGTGGTCATCATGAACGGTACGAATGAGGCACAGACATTGAAACTGGAGCCTTACCGCGAAGTGCTTCCCCGACCGGAAGCCACCGACTTCTTGAGCGGAAAGGCCCTACAGCTCAGGGAAGAAATCTCGTTGCAACCTCGTGAGATGTTGCTGCTCACTTTCTAAGTCATTTCTTTTTTAATTTGGTTAGGTGAATAGAAAAGACGAATAGTCAATAGATAAAGTTTTCAATAAGGACTAATTATATTTATAAAAAAGACATTCAAGTGGGCAACAGACCGAGTAGATAGCAAAATTTGTGAAAACGGAACTATTGAAAGGTCTGTTATTTCCTTCCCGATACACCTGAGACATCCTTACATTTATTATTCATAATACCTGAAAACGTATGAACATCAAAAAGACTCTTAGCCTTACGGCTTTCCTGTTGGGCACTTTCGTAGCCCACGCACAGCAGCTGACATCGCCGGATGGTAATCTGGTGATGAATTTCAGTCTGAATGGTCAGGGAGCACCTGTCTATGAACTGACCTTCGGTGGCCAACCGGTCATCAAGCCCAGTACGCTGGGACTGGAACTGAAGAAGGAAGATCCCGACCAGCAGACCAGTTTCGAATGGAACGAGCAGAAGGATGCCGCCCAGTTGGACAAGAAGACCAACTTCATGAACGGCTTCACCGTTGCCGACATCCAGACCGCCACGTTCGACGAGACCTGGCATCCGGTATGGGGAGAAGAAAGCGCCATCCGTAACCATTACAATGAACTGGCCGTGACCTTGCACCAGGCAGCCAACGACCGCCAGCTCGTCATCCGCTTCCGCCTGTTCAACGACGGACTGGGCTTCCGCTACGAGTTCCCGCAGCAGAAGAACCTGAACTACTTTGTCATCAAGGAAGAACATTCGCAGTTTGCCATGGCCGGCGACCATACCGCCTGGTGGATTCCCGGCGACTACGACACGCAGGAGTACGAATACACCCAGTCGCGCCTGTCGGAAATCCGCGGCCTGATGCAGAAGGCCATTACCCCCAATTCGTCACAGACCGTCTTCTCGCCCACCGGCGTACAGACTTCGCTGATGATGCGGACCGATGACGGACTGTATATCAACCTGCACGAAGCCGCTCTGATCGAGTATTCGTGCATGCACCTCAACCTCGACGACAAGAACCTTGTGTTCGAGTCGTGGCTGACCCCCGACGCAAAGGGCGACAAGGGCTACCTGCAGACCCCCTGCGTGTCGCCGTGGCGTACGGTCATTGTGGGAGATGAGGCCCGTGACATCCTCGCCTCTCGCATCACCCTCAACCTGAACGAACCCTGCAAGTATGCCGACACTTCGTGGATTCACCCCGTGAAGTACATCGGCGTATGGTGGGACATGATTACCAACAAAGGCACGTGGGCCTATACCGACGAGCTGCCGAGCGTGAAGCTGGGCGAAACGGACTATACGAAGACGAAGCCCAACGGCCGTCATTCTGCCAACACGGCCAACGTGAAGCGGTACATCGACTTTGCGGCCCAACACGGTTTCAGCCAGGTGCTGGTAGAAGGATGGAACGAAGGATGGGAAGACTGGTTCGGCAAGACCAAGGACTATGTGTTCGACTTCGTGACTCCTTATCCCGACTTCGATGTGCAGGAACTCCATCGCTATGCCGCTGCCAAAGGCGTGAAGCTGATGATGCACCACGAGACGTCGGCTTCGGTGCGCAACTACGAGCGCCACATGGACAAGGCCTACCAGTTCATGGTGGACAACGGCTACAACTCGGTGAAGAGCGGTTACGTGGGCAACATCATTCCCCGTGGCGAACACCACTACGGACAGTGGTTGGTGAACCACTACCTCTATGCCGTAACCAAGGCTGCCGAATACAAGATCATGGTCAACGGCCATGAGGCTGTCCGTCCTACCGGCCTGTGCCGCACTTATCCGAACCTCATCGGCAACGAGTCGGCCCGCGGTACCGAGTACGAATCCTTTGGCGGCAATCCCGTCAACCATACTACCGTGCTTCCGTTCACCCGTCTCATCGGTGGCCCGATGGACTACACGCCGGGTATCTTCGAGACCGACTGCAGCAAGATGAATCCGGAGAACACCTCCCGTGTCCGTTCTACCCTGGTACGCCAGCTGGCACTGTACGTCACCATGTACAGTCCCCTGCAGATGGCTGCCGACATTCCTGAAAACTACGAGCGTTTCATGGATGCCTTCCAGTTCATCAAGGATGTGGCCATCGACTGGGACGAAAGCCGCTACCTCGAAGCCGAACCGGGTGAATACATCACCATTGCCCGTCGCGCCAAGGGTACCGATGACTGGTACGTAGGTTGCACCGCCGGTTTCGACGGCCACGAGTCCCGCCTCGTCCTCGACTTCCTCACGCCGGGCAAGAAGTATGAAGCCGTCATCTATGCCGACGGCAAGGACGCCAGCTGGGACAAGAACCCGCAGAGCTATACCATCACCCGCAAGACCGTCACTTCGAAGACCAAGCTGAACCTGAAGGCAGCAGTGGGCGGCGGATATGCCATCTCCATCAAGGAAATCAAGTAAATCATTATTTCAACAAACAAATCAAGTAATATGAAAACAGAAAGAACAATCAGTCGATTTCTGCTGCTCATGGCGGTAGGATTACTGTTCGCTGTCCAAGCCTTTGCACAAGGGCTGACAGTGAAAGGCGTTGTGAAAGATGCTACGGGTGAAGCCGTCATCGGTGCCAACGTAATTGTGAAAGGAACGACCAACGGAACGATTACCGATTTCGACGGTAACTTCGAGTTGCAGGCCAACAAGGGAGACATCATTGTCATCTCCTTCATCGGCTATTTGCCGCAGGAACTTCCTGCCGCAGCCGAGTTGAATGTCGTGTTGCATGAAGACACCGAAACACTCGACGAAGTCGTGGTTATCGGTTATGGTGTCGCCAAGAAGAATGACCTGACGGGTTCGGTCACTGCCATCAAGCCCGATGAAATGAACAAGGGTCTGGTGACGAATGCACAGGATATGATGCAAGGCAAGATTGCCGGTGTGAACGTGACTTCTGCCGGTGGTGCACCGGGTGCCGGGGCTACCATCCGTATTCGTGGCGGTTCTTCGCTGAATGCCAGCAACGACCCGTTGATCGTGATTGACGGTCTGGCCATGGACAACAACGGTGTGAAGGGTCTGTCGAACCCCTTGTCGATGGTGAACCCTGCCGACATCGAAAGCTTTACTGTCCTGAAGGATGCCTCTGCTACGGCCATCTACGGTTCGCGTGGTTCGAACGGTGTCATTATCATCACCACTAAGAAGGGACGCAGTGGTCAGGCACCTTCCATTTCGTATAACGGCAACGTATCTGTCAACACCAAGAAGAAGACTATTGATGTCATGGATGGTGACCAGTTCCGCAGCTATGTTATTAACCGTTATGGGGAAGGCAGTGACGCAGTGGCCGCATTGGGTACAGCCAATACCAACTGGCAGGACGAAATCTACCGTACCGCCATTTCGCACGACCACAACATCACCTTGTCCGGTGGTCTGAAGAATATGCCTTACCGTATCTCTTTGGGCTATACCGGTCAGGAAGGTATCCTGAAGACATCCGACTTCAAGCGTTATACCGCCAGTGTGAACCTCTCTCCGTCCTTCTTCGACGACCATTTGCGCGTCAACGCCAATGTCAAGGGTATGATTGCCAAGACTCGTTATGCCAATACGGACGCAGTCAGTGCAGCCGTGTATATGGATCCCACCAAGCCGGTGACCGACAGCAGCGAAGCGTACAAGAATTTCGGCGGTTACTTCCAGTGGACACAGGACGGCGGTGCCTTGAAGGATCCCACTTGGCCGCTGACCTACAACTCTGAATCTACCAAGAACCCGGTTTCCCTGCTGGAATTGCGGGATGACAATGCTACCTCCAAGAGCTTTGTGGGTAACCTGGAACTCGACTATAAGGTGCATGGACTGGAAGACCTCCGTCTGCATGCCAACCTCGGTGCCGACTATTCTACCGGTAAGCAGACCACGGTGACTTCTCCCATGTCGCCCTCGAATATCTATTACGGCTGGGACGGCAGGGACGAGATTGACAAGTACAACCTCTCGTTCAATGCGTACGCACAGTACTACAAGGACTTCAACGACAAGCACCACTTCGACATCATGGGCGGTTACGAATGGCAGCATTTCCACCGCTCGCAGGAATACGACGGCTGGGGAATCAAGCCTTCCACCAATACGGAGTACGATGCCGCCAACATGGAGAACAATTACGTGAACCGTAATTTCAAGACCTACAAGACCGAAAACTACCTGGTTTCCTTCTTCGGACGTGCCAACTACACGCTGCTCGACCGTTACCTCTTTACGGCGACTGTCCGTTACGACGGCTCTTCCCGCTTCAAGGACCACTGGGCCTTGTTCCCCTCGTTCGCTTTCGGTTGGAGAATCAAGGACGAAGCCTTCCTGAAGGATGTAGAAGCCGTTTCTGACCTGAAGCTGCGTTTAGGTTACGGTCAGACCGGTCAGCAGGAAGGTATCGGCGACTACAATTACTTTGCTTCTTATAATATGAATGTGGCTCCCGACAGCTACTACCCGATTCTTGGCAATGGTTCGCTGAGCCGCCCAGATGCGTACAATGAAGACCTGACGTGGGAAACCACTACCACTTACAATGCCGGTATCGACTTCGGCTTCGCCGACCAGCGTTTCACCGGTAGCGTAGATTACTACTACCGCAAGACCACCGATCTGTTGAACACCGTATCGGTGCCCGCCGGTTCCAACTTCAAGAACAAGGTGCAGTCCAATATCGGCTCCTTGAAGAATACCGGTATCGAAGTGGCTTTGAACTGGAAACCCATCCAGACCGACGACTGGTACTGGGATCTGGGTGTGAACGTGACCTACAATGACAACGAAATCACAGAGCTGATCAACAACGACGAGAACTATTACGTGGCTACCGGTGGCATCTCTTCCGGTACCGGCAATAACTGTCAGGCACATGCCGTAGGCCATCCCGCCAGCTCCTTCTATGTCTATCAGCAGGCCTACGACCAGAACGGTATTCCTTTGGAAGGCGTCTATGTGGATCGCAATGGCGACGGTAAAATCTCTACCGACGACCGTTACTTCTACAAGAGTCCGGCAGCTCCCTGGACAGCCGGTTTCACTTCCAAGCTGCAGTACAAGAACTGGGACTTCGGCTTTGCCCTCCGCGCCAGCTTCGACAACTACGTGTTCAACGACCTGGAGGCAGGTGCCAGCAACATGAGCACCGTATGGTCGTACAGCTACCTCGGCAACCGTCCTCTCCGTGTCATCGAAAAGAACTGGCAGACTTGGGACAACGTCCTGTCCGACTACTTCGTACAGAACGCCAGCTTCCTGAAGTGCGACAACATCACGCTGGGCTACAGCTTCGAGAACCTGTTCAAGAGCGGCAGCTACAAGGGCATCAGTGGCCGTATCTACGGTACTGTCTCCAATGTATTCACCATCACCAAGTACAGTGGTGTTGACCCGGAAGTCAGCGGCGGTATCGACAACAACGTCTATCCGCGTCCGTTCACTGCACAGTTAGGAGTATCGCTTAATTTCTAATCATTAAAAAACAGAAGATATGAACTTTAACTATATAAAACACATTGTTCCCGCTGCAGCATTGCTGCTGACCCTGGGAACCAGTTCTTGTGTCGGCGACCTGGATGTGACACCCATTGACCCCAGTACGAACATGGAAGCCGACTATGAGGCATTATTCAACAAGTGTTATGCCACCATGGCGGTAGCCGGCAACGGCGGTGCCAATGGCGACTGCGACGTGGACGGTCTGGACGGCGGTACCACCGGTTTCGTCCGCCAGCTGTTCAATGCCAACTGTCTGACGACCGACGAAAGCATCTGTGCCTGGGGTGACGAAGGTATTCCGGCGTTCAACTACAACCGCTGGACATCCAGCCATCCCATGCTGAAAGGATTCTACTACCGCCTGTATTTCGGTATCAACCTCTGCAACTTCTACCTGACAGAAGCTGTTGATTACGATGCCACCATGACGGCGGAAGTCCGCTTCCTGCGTGCCTTGCACTACTACTACCTGATGGACGGATGGGGCAGCATTCCCTTCCCCTTGACCGTATCTTCCGAACCTGCCCAGCAGGCTTCCCGGCAGGAGGTCTATGACTTTATCGAGAGCGAATTGCTCGATTGCGTCAACGACTTGTCTGAGCCGAAGGCCAAGACTTCTTCCGATACGGGCTATGGCCGTGCCGACAAGGCGGCTGCCTGGTTGTTGCTGTCTCGCCTGTACCTGAACGCACAGGTCTATACCGGCACTCCCCAGTGGGCCAAGGCGGCTGAATATGCCAAGAAGGTGATGGACTCTCCCTACAAGCTCTATACGGTCGGCAGTGCGAACTGGACGGCTTACCAGATGCTGTTCATGGGCGACAACGGCGAAAACGGAGCTTCCTGCGAAGCCCTTCTTCCATTGCTTCAGGACGGTGTGACCACTACCAGCTGGGGAACTTCGCTGTTCCTGATGGCCGGTTGCTTCAAGGAGGACATGGTCGGCGACAAATATACGGCCGGTAACAACACGACGGCCAACTGGCAGGGCAACCGTGCCCGTCCCGAACTCGTGGCCAAATTCTTCCCCAATGGGGATGCTCCTGCCGTAATGCCTACCGAGATGACCGAAAAGGCGAAGGACGACCGTGCCCTGTTCTGGGGGAAAGACCGTACGCTGAGTGTCGATGATCCGAGTGATTTTGCCAGCGGCTACTCCATCGTGAAGTTCACGAACTACTATACGAGCGGATCGGCCCATCATTCGCAGTACGTTGATACCGACTTCTTCCTGATGCGTGCTGCCGAGGCCTATCTGACCTATGCCGAAGCACTGACCCGTCAGGCCGGCACGAACCAGGTGACAGCAGAGGCCAAGCAGGCCATCGATGCCGTCCGCAGCCGTGCCCACGCCGTCATCAAGAACACCTATTCGATGAACGATATTCTGGACGAATGGTCGCGTGAGTTCTACTACGAAGGCCGTCGCCGCATCGACCTGATCCGTTTCGGCCAGTTCGGTGGCAACAGCACCTACATGTGGCAGTGGAAAGGGGGCGTGCAGAACGGTACGACCTT
The DNA here is from genome assembly GCA_004558305.1 of Phocaeicola plebeius. Classification (GTDB taxonomy): domain Bacteria; phylum Bacteroidota; class Bacteroidia; order Bacteroidales; family Bacteroidaceae; genus Phocaeicola; species Phocaeicola plebeius_B. The sequence continues at coordinate 3,096 of SFDG01000046.1, read as the reverse complement.
CGCCGAATACCTCAATGTGTTTGCATTGCCGGATGACGACCTCAACTCGAACCCGAACCTGACTCCGACTCCGGGTTATTAAGAAGAACTTTTCAACAACCTTTTAAAACAGCAATAGAATATGAAAAAGTTTATAGCATCATGCTTCATCATACTCGGCGGACTGGGCGTGTTCACTTCCTGCGAAGATGACCGCGACTCCAATCCTACGATTCAGGTCCCTGCTGAATTTCAGCTGAACACACCTGCCTATGCAGGTTCCCTGATTAATTTGGCTAATTCCGAGTCCATTGAGTTCACGTGGTCGCAGCCCGACTATGGCTATACGGCAGCCGCCACTTACTTCCTGCAGGTATCGGCCACCGGCCAGTTCACTACATCCATGGCACAGGCGGATGCCGATGAGAGCGGAACTGCCGTGGCAGACTACGTAGCTATGGATGGTGTGAACGGTGGTTCAGGTTCCTACCTGTCGGCCAATCTGGCGAAAGCCCTCATGCAGTTGTGCAAATGGGAAGAGGATGCCGTCCCTTCCGTCCAGAAGATGTATGTCCGTCTGGAATCCAAGCTGGCCGTGAGCGGCGGTATCAGTTACGCAGCTTCCGTCTTCTCGAACGTAGTGGAAATGAATGTGGTTCCTTATTACATTGAGTTGAAGGATGCAGCTCCGGAAATCTGGTACCTCATCGGCTCTTGCATTGCCGACGGCAAGTGGGGTTCCGCTATCGGTACCAGCATCATCCCGATGTCCATCATCAAGGACTATGAGTACGACAAGAAGACCGGCGAAGGCGAAATCACCTTCACGGGCTATTTCACCGACGGCGGCTTCAAGATGGTGAAGACCCCCGGAAGCTGGGACGACCAGTGGGGTGATTCGGGCGAAGGTGCCTTGTCGCCGGTGTTGAACGACGGCGGCTCGAAGGACTTCAAGCCGGCACCGGGCTACTACACCATCTCGCTCGACACCAAGGCTGATGTCATGACTATCAAGGCGGCTGACATCACCCCGACTGTGTATGAGACCATGCTGATTTCCGGCGACTTCAACGGCTGGGGCGAAACCGCCATGAATCCCGTCAACGTGACGGATGCGATGGCCGGCCACAACCACGTATGGTCGTATGTCCTCGAACTGGCAGAGCCTTCCGGCGTGAAGTTCCTGCAGTCCGGCTGGTCACCCAACTGGGGCTCGGCTGGCTTCCCTTACGGCGTAGGTACGAGCGGTGGCGACAACATCCCCGTTCCGGCTGGCAAGTATATGGTAGTATTCAACGACATTGACGGTTCCTACTCCTTCAATGCCCTTTAATGAACCTTTAAATCCAACAAACGTATGAAAAGAAATATATTCTGTGTTCTGTGCAGGCTACCGCAATGGTAGCCTGCACAGACGATTATACCGACTGGGCTTCCCCCATTCAGAACCAAGAGGAAGCAGCGAAGAGCGTTTCTGTATCGGTGACTTCCGTTCCGACCATCGACTTCAAGACGGTCACGGGGGAGACGGTGAAGATTTTCACTCCGTCCGTAACGGCCGAAGGGGAATATACCAGTGCCTTCGATGTGACCTTCGCCAACGGGACGATGCTGAAGGCGAACTCGCAGGGCGAGGTGAATGCGGAAGAGCTGAAGGACGTGCTCGTTGCCATCAACGGCAAGCGTCCGGTGGAGCATGAGTACGCTGTCAATATCGTAGCATATGTCGGCGTGGGTACACTGTCTATCCAGCAGTCTGCTGCCACGACCGTTACTGCCCAGCTCTACTCGCCGGTAGTGATCGAGGACCAGTATTACCTCGTGACAAATGCTGACGGTGCATGGGATTGGGCGAATGCGGTCCCCTTCATTCACTCCTCTACGGATGTCTATGACGATCCTGCCTTCTCGTTGATTGTTCCTGCTCCGGTGAAGGCTGACGGCAGCCGCGAGGATCTGCTCCTGGCGGTGGCTCCCCAGTCGGTGAAGGAAAGCGGTGACGCTGCTGCACTGATGGGCAGTGCGCAGGCAGCCGACGAATCATTGAGCGGTACCCTTTCGGAAACTGCCGGCAAGGCCATCAAGATGCCGGCTACGGACGGTGCCAAGTTCTACAAGGTGGAACTGGACATGGAAACCCGTGCCTACACCATCAGTGTATTGGCCTTCGATGAATTTGTCTATCTGCCTGGCAACCATCAGAGCTGGAATCCTGAAACGGCTCCTGCCTTGCAGTCGCCGAACTTCGACGGTGTCTATACGGGCTACTCCTATCTTGATGGCGGCTTCAAGTTCACGAAGAAGCGCACCTGGAGCGACGGGGAATACAACTCGACGCACTTCCCCACAATGGAAGGCGGACTGACCCCCAGCGGCAGCGATACCAATATCCTGGCCGATGAAGCCGGCTTCTACATGATTACGGCCGATATTCCGTCGGGTAAGCTCTCGTTGACTCCCCTGACTTGGAGTATCATCGGTGCTGTAGAGGCGGATGTTAATTGGGATAAGGACCTCGAACTGAAATGGAATGCTGCCGATGCTTCCTGGTCGGTAACGGCAGACTTGGTGCCCGGTGAATTCAAGTTCCGTGCCAACCATGAGTGGGGCATCAACTTTGGCGGTTCGTTCGAGGAATTGCAGCGCGACGGCGGTAACCTCTCCATTGCTGAGGCGGGCAAGTACGAAGTGAAGCTGTTCCTGACCCGTTCAGCCAGTGAGAAGATCTATTGCACGGTGACCAAGCAGTAAGCGTCATACAGTGCATGACAACAGCCAATCGGCTGGCAATGCTTAGAAGGAATACCAGGCTTGCCAGCCGATTTGTTGCTGTATGATTGTGTTTAGATGGTGTCAGGGCTGACGCATTTCTTTCATTTCCATCTCCGATTTCTTCAAAGAGTAACTATCTTTGCACCCTGTAACGTATAAAACGATCATCAGATGGAAATATTTACCATATTAGAACGTGTCCAGGATCCGCGCCGTGACCATCTGAAGGAGCACAGCCTGGAATGTCTGTTCTACATCACGATAGCCGCCGTCCTGGGCGGTGCTGAAAGTTGGTATGAAGTGGCCGAGTTCGGCCGTATGCGTGAAGACTTCTTCCGCACCCGC
>SFDG01000141.1 GCA_004558305.1 Phocaeicola plebeius | reverse complement strand
CGGCGCACCGAAAATAGGACCCTTCTTCATACGTCAAGACCTCCAAAGAAAAAGAGCGGACAAAACATGTCCCACGAAGAAAACATGTCCGCCCGCTCTTCCGAATGAATACAACTATCTTCGAGCCGGTGTCAATATTCGTCGGGTCGCTTCAACCTGCTACGAAGCAGCTCCACGTCCTCTTGCGTCACGGACTCCTTCTGCCATGTCGCAATGATAGACTTCACCGCAGGGAGCCCATACACGGAAACCATCTCAAGAATTTGTACTATCAGTTTGGTGTCGATGGAGTTACTCATGTCTGACCTCCTTCACATCGACACCTAGGGCGATGGCGGCCTTGAGAAGTTCTTGCAGGTCCGCGGTCATCTTATCGACAAGAGCCTTGAGATTGCCGCGTCGTTCCATGGCATCCGGGGACGAAAGCCCCTCAGAAGCCTGTATATAGGCCAGAAGACCGCTGACAGCCACCTGATAAGCCTCATAATACACCAGCGCGGCATCCTTGAGTTTCTCCCAGTCAGCATCCTGAAGTTTGCCCTGCGAATGCATGTCACTGGCAACCGTCATCACGGTATCGTATGTGATAGCGCTGGTCTCCAGCGTCTTATACGCTGTGAGCGTGATTTCATCCTGGGTCGCACAACCCACCAGACTGGCCGTGAGGGCTACGACAATGAAGAAATAACGAAACATATGAACCTCCTTTTTACACTTTTCCGCGTGTGATGACCAGCGGTCGGCCCTTAATCCACCCTTTGTCGCTAAACGCCGTGAGATGCGCTCCCCCACTCCCTATGTACGACCGATAGTATCCCTTACGCGTCCATCTCGAAGTGGTCGCAGATGGCGAAGCCTACGGTACGAAAACCGAACTTGTTGCAGGTAGGCTTCTCACCATCCTTCAGGCATATCTATTCCCCCTTGGCTTTCAGCCCCTTGTGAGCCCACTGGAGCGTGAAGCCCATGAGGAACCACAGGCTGTCTTTGATTTTCTTCATGCAAATCTGGGCGCCGTACTCTTCGGAGTAATCGGCAGGGTCGACGAAAGCCGCCGTTTCCACCAGCTCGAATCCGGTGGGAAGGACAACGCGCACCAGGGTCGTCTTTTCGCCAACGGTTTGAACATGGACTTCACCTTCTTCAATCATACGGTCGATGTCATTCTGGGTCAGGCTGTTGGCCTTCTCGCTGAGGAAGTAGGCCGCCTCAAACACGGCCCTGGGAGACCAGCTTTTATAGCCGTCGGGATAGATGACGGCATAGCCAGGCTTGCCGTCACGTTCTTCGGGGTAGGCTTCTACACGTTTAACACCAAGATACGTCTGCTTTTCCATGACTTTCTCCTTTGTTCACAACATGGCGCCTACGAGGCGCTGTATAACATAATGGGTCTGGCGGTCGAAGATCTCTTTGAGCTTATCCTCAGACAACCCCTTCCGGCTGCCCAGGGCCAGAATCTCCATGTCCATGAACAGCAGGTGCAGGACCTCATGGAGAGCCATTGCCTCCATCCCACCCTCTGCTATGTACTTGGGGATAGTGGTGGCGCACTGGACCAGAACCGACGTTCCTTCCTCCTGCCAGCACACCTTGGCCGCACTATCATCACCAGGTCCGCACTGGATGAAAACCAGCTCCAGATGACGGAGACCCAGCCTGTAGCACCACAGACGAAAGTGCCTCGTGAAAGCGGCGTACATCTCATCCGTGACAGTAACACATTCGTTGATGACATCAAGTGCATCAACAGGACCATCATATCGACCGAAGTCACGGTACCGACACCGCTTATTCATACCCATGCTCCTGCCAGACGCGTTCTTTATCAGCTTCTATTTCATACTCTTCTTCGTTGAGAATAGAGTAGTGAAGGTCATCTACATATTCTCCCGCAAACCCAGATAACAGAGACGACGCAACCCCTCTTCCCCATACAACACAGGGATACCGTAAGAACCGGCGCAATGGATTTCCGCCTCACATCCACGGGGCAGTTTCGTGTTCCGGTCACGCTCTCCGAGGTAGAGCAATACATCGCAACGGGAGAGGATTTTAAGCGATTCCCCCAGGCACCACAGTGCCTCATTCACACTCTTGGGTGGAACGTCGATGTAACTGTCCTCGACCACATGCCCGACCTTTTCCAACAACCTGCAAGCAAGGGCCCGGTCCGCGTAGATTTCTTCCTTCGTCTTGCCCTTCATGGGCTGGCTGATAAACACACGCATGATTAGGCTTCCTCCTGATAGTCTCCAGCAGCCGAGAACGTCGGCGCGAGGGCGACGGTGCCAACGAGCTCGGCAGTGAGTTCCGTGTACGGGACGATTTCTCGATACACTTTCCTGCTACCGACCAGCAAGTAGCCCACAGAGCCGTCAGGCAGCGTCACAGTCCTGGAATAGAACCCGGGTTCCCAGAAATCCATGTTGTTGCGTCTGGCCAGGACACGGTCAAACGTCGTGTACTTCCTGTTCACATAGATGCTCACTTTCTTATCCATTTTTCTACCCCATATTCATTTCCGCCTGAGTATCCTTGTACCCAAGCAAAGTATCGAGCGACTCGTGTACTACGATACCGTAGCCACGCAGCAAGTCCCGCATCGGAGGCCACCAAACAGGCGTTGCGTCCGTATCAGACCGATGTACGAGAAAAACCTCATCGGCATCCGTTATACGGTTGAGCATCTCTGCCAGAAGCTCCAACTGCTTTTTACGGTTATCAGTACAAAGTTTTGCCGTATCCGTGTTGATGAACAGTCTGTTCACACTATGCCCGAGACTGTCAAAAATAATGGACAACAGACCGACCTTCTTTTCAAACTGCTGCCCGACAGTAGACATCATAGAAATTTTGAAATCGAGCGGGACGATAATGAAGATTTTCATATTTATATTACCTCTTATCGCCTGCGCAGATACAAATCGCCTTCGTCGGCGAAACTCACCAGGTCGAAATCGGATGTGTTGATGGTAGGCAAGACAAGGTCGTCCACCAGCAAGTCGTCGTAGTCTTCGTCACTC
>SFDG01000140.1 GCA_004558305.1 Phocaeicola plebeius | reverse complement strand
AAAAAGAACACTTTTTCAGTATTTATTGCCACCCGTCACTCCCCGAATAAAAGAAAATAAAATCGTAACTTTGCCAAGTTCAAATCCTATCAACAAGAGCCTATGGAAGAAAAAATATACCAAGTGCTAATCCGACTCATGCCTGTGCTGGCAGTCATTGTGTTCATCGCCTTGTTCTTCGTCAAAGCCGGATATGGCATGTTCAGGACCCCGAAATGGGGAACCAGCCTGTCCAACAAGACCGGATGGATACTGATGGAGTGCCCGGCCTTCTTTATGATGTTCTATATGTGGTATACAAGTGAGCCACGTTTCCAACCGGTACCCCTTTTTGTCTTCCTGCTTTTCGAAGCCCATTACCTGCAGCGCAGCTTCATCTTCCCGCTCCTTATGAAAGGGAAAAGCCGTATGCCCCTTTCCATTCTGCTGATGGGAGCCGTCTTTAACTTCATCAATGCGTTCCTGTTGGGCGAAGACCTGTTCCATCTTGATTCCACCCAACCATATACCGCCGAATGGTTCACAACGCCTACCTTTCTGGCTGGAACACTGATTTTCTTAGTAGGTATGGGCATCAACCTCCACTCCGACCATGTCATCCGTCATCTTCGGCCTGCCGGCGACACACGCCACTATCTCCCCCAGAAAGGAATGTACCGCTATGTCACATCCGGAAACTATTTCGGCGAACTGGTAGAATGGACCGGGTTTGCCCTCCTTACCCAGTCCACCGCAGCCTGGATATTCGTACTTTGGACTTTTGCCAACCTGGCTCCCCGCGCCTATGCCATCCGCCGTCACTACCGACAAGAGTTCGGTCTGGAAGCCGTAGGCCAACGCAAATGTCTGATTCCATTTATCTTCTGATTCCTAACAATCACAAATTCATACTATATGAGCAAGCTATTCTCTCCTGCCTCTATCGGACCACTGACGCTACGCAACCGCACCATTCGTTCGGCTGCGTTCGAAAGCATGTGTCCCGGCAATACCCCTTCCAAAGAATTGTTCGATTACCACGTATCGGTCGCTGCCGGAGGTGTCGGCATGACCACCGTCGCCTACGCTGCCGTCTGCCGCAGCGGACTGTCATTCGACCGCCAGTTGTGGATGCGTCCAGAAATTGTCCCCGGACTGAAGCAACTGACCGATGCTGTCCATGACAAAGGAGCTGCCGCCAGCATCCAATTAGGCCACTGCGGCAACATGTCACACAAGAAAATCTGCGGAGAAACACCCGTGGGAGCCTGCACCGGTTTCAACCTCTATTCCCCCACATGGGTGCGCGGGCTACGGAAGGACGAACTGCGGCCGATGGCCAAGTGTTACGGAGAAGCCGTACATCTGGCCCGCCAGGCCGGATTCGACGCTGTAGAAATCCATGCCGGACACGGCTATCTCATCAGCCAGTTCCTGTCTCCATCCACCAACCATCGCAAAGACGAATTCGGCGGCTCTTTGGAAAACCGCATGCGCTTCATGGACATGGTGATGGAAGAAGTGATGGAAGCGGCCGGCAACGACATGGCCGTACTGGTGAAGATGAACATGCGTGACGGTTTCAAGGGAGGAATGGACATCGACGAGTCCCTGGAAGTGGCCAAGCGGCTGCACGAAGACGGTGCCCATGCCCTGGTACTGAGCGGTGGCTTTGTCAGCAAAGCCCCCATGTATGTCATGAGAGGCAGCATGCCCATCCGTACCATGACCCACTACATGGACTGCTGGTGGCTGAAATACGGAGTACGGCTGGTCGGCAAATGGATGATTCCCTCCATCCCATTTCAGGAAGCCTACTTTCTGGAAGATGCCCTAAGCTTCCGCCAAGCCCTTCCCGACACCACCATGGTCTATGTCGGCGGACTGGTTTCTCGCCAGAAAATCGATGAAGTTCTGGACGATGGTTTCGAGTTCGTCCAGATGGGCCGCGCCCTCCTCCATGAACCAAACTTCGTGAACCGGATGAAGACAGAGGAATGTGCCCGCTGCGGATGCAGACACAGCAACTACTGCATTGCCCGCATGTACACGCTCGACATGGCCTGCCACCAGCATCTGAAAGAGGCATTGCCAGCCGATCTTCAACGAGAAATCAACCGATTAGAGAAGGAGAAGCCATGAAAGGAACAGCTATCATTACTGGAGCCGACGGAGGCATGGGCAGCGAAATCACCCGAGCAGTGGCAGCTGCCGGCTATCGGGTCATCATGTTGTGCTACACCAAGTTCAAAGGTGTGGAACGGAAAAGTCAGATTGCATTGGAAACGGGGAACCCGGACATCGAGGTCTATGAAATCGACCTGTCGTCGATGGAATGCATCCATAACGTCACCGCCAAACTGCTACAGCGACTTTCGTCCATCGAACTGCTGATGAACAATGCCGGCACCATGTGCACCCACTTCATCCGCACCGACGAAGGTTTCGAGCGTACCGTTGCTGTCAATTACCTGGCCCCCTTTTTGCTGACCAACCGCCTGCTGCCCCTGATGCACCACGGCACGCGCATCGTCAACATGGTGTCGTGCACGTATGCCATCGGCAAGACAGGAGTACATTTTTTCCGGAACGGCAGCGAGAGCCGCACCTTCTGGCGTATTCCCGTCTACAGCAATACGAAATATGCCTTGTGGATGTTCACCTACGAACTGTCGCAGCGGTTGAAAGACAAAGGAATCACGGTGAATGCCGCCGATCCCGGCATCGTGTCGACGAACATCATCCGGATGGACATGTGGTTTGATCCGCTGACCGACCTCTTTTTCCGTCCCTGCATCCGTACTCCCCGTCAAGGGGCTGACACAGCCATCCGGCTGCTGTTGGACGAGGACAAAGAGGGTATCACCGGACAGCTGTTCGCGTCGAACAAAGCCAAACGGCTGAAACCGAAGTATACCGACCGCAGTCTGACTGCCGGTTTATGGGAAGCCACCGAACAGCACCTGACCCCAGTTCTGGATAAGGTATCGATTAGTTGTATATGAAGACAGTGCTACAAATCCTCTTCCCGTGCCATTAAGCACGGGCTATATATAAAGAAAAGT
>SFDG01000045.1 GCA_004558305.1 Phocaeicola plebeius | reverse complement strand
AGTTAAGCTTCGTCACGCCGATGGTACTGCGCAAGTGGGAGAGTAGGTAGCCGCCGTCTTGAGCCCCGGAAGCCGCAAGGTTCTCCGGGGCTTTTTTTTGCGTGTCGGGGAGGGGAACACAAAGGCACGAAGAAAGGAAGGATATTTTTCAACACGGAGGCACAGAGGGCACAGAGTTCTTTTTTCGAGTGCTTCAGAGTCGGGGTGAAGGTTTATGAACACAAAGACACAAAGAAAGGAAGAGATTTTTTTCTCAAGAATCTAAATCTCTTTGTTTCTTTGTGCCTTTGTGTTTGCCTCCCTACACTACCTCCAAAAACTCTCTGTGCTCTCTGTGCCTCTGTGTTTACCCCCTTCCAGCAGATAATATGCTAAAGAGCATAATTTGTTACCTTTCTTTCTTCTCCTCAAAAAACTTCTTGGAAAAATTGCGGCGTTGAACAAAAAAGTTGCTATATTTGAACGACCATATAAAATAAGGTACGAATAAAGTTATTTCTTACTATAAAAACAGTAAACATGGAAAATAAGATTCAAGCGCTTACCGATAAAATTTACCGCGAGGGAGTCGAGAAAGGCAACGAAGAAGCTCAGCGGATTGTCGGCGAAGCTAAGAAACAGGCTCAGCAGTTGCTGGACGACGCTCGCAAGGAGGCAGCAGCGATGATTGCCAACGCCAAGAAAGCAGCTGAAGAACAGAAGGAGAACACGAAATCCGAATTGAAATTGTTTGCCGGACAGGCCGTGAACGCCCTCAAGACGGAAGTGGCCGACTTGCTCACCAACCAGACGGTGGGAGAAGCAGTGAAAGGCTTCATTGCCGACAAACAGGTCCTGAATCAGTTTATTGTGGCTTTGGCCGGTAAATGGGCCGAGAACGAATCGATTGTCATCTCTACAGCGGAAGCCGAACAGCTGAAGAAGTATTTCACCGCCAAGGCGAAGGCACTGCTTGACAAGGGAGTCAGCATCCAGCAGGTGAACGGCATGAAGGCCTTGTTTTCCATCTCCCCGGCCGACGGTTCCTACAAGGTGAACTTCGGTGAGGAGGAGTTTGAAAACTACTTCAAGGAATTCCTTCGTCCGCAATTAGTAGAAATGTTGTTTTAATCCCCGCGTATGAGTACCTATTATTATCTGGTGGCCGGCCTGCCCGACATCGCCCTCGATGACGGAAAGCTCAGCTGCACAGTGGCGGGTTTCAAGTCCGACTTCTATCCCCATCTGACGGACGCGGACAAGCGGCTGGTCGACCTGTTCTATCTGAAGTTCGACAACGAGGACTTGCTGCGCCTGCTCAAGGACAAGGAAGCGTCTGCCGAAGGTAAGGGAAACTTCACGGGCGAGGAACTGCTGGAGCTGGTGGAGGCCGTGCGCAATGACGACTGCCCCGACAAGAAATTCCCGCCCTACATGCAGCACTTCGTAAAGGAATACCTGGCCCTTGCACCGGAGGAACTCTACCGCGCTGAGGACTTGCTGGCAGCCAAGTACTATCGCTATGCCATGCAGGCGAAGAACGCTTTCGTGGCTGCCTGGTTCGAGTTTAACCTGAACGTGAACAATGTGCTGGCGGCACTGGCTGCCCGGAAATACAAGCTGGACCTGCAGGGAGCGATTGTGGGGGATACCGCTGTCTGCGAGCAGTTGCGGTCGTCCAACGCGCGCGACTTCGGGCTGGGCGAGGAACTGGACTATCTGGAGGCCTTGCAGCGGATTGCCGAGATGGACGAGCTGGTGGAACGCGAGAAGAAGACCGACCTGCTGAAGTGGAAATGGCTGGAGGACCAGTCGTTCTTCCACTATTTTACGGTGGAACGCCTGTTCGTCTTCCTGCTCCGTCTGGAAATGATCGAACGTTGGATTTCGTTGAATAAAGAAAGTGGCAGTGCCCTCTTCCGGCAGCTGATCCAGCAGCTGAAAGAGCAGGTACAGATTCCCGAAGAATTTAGAAAATAGTAAAAACTGATAGATAATGGCAACAAAAGGAACTGTTTTAGGCGTAATCGCCAATATGGTGACACTGGCAGTCGACGGTCCGGTGGCCCAGAACGAGATCTGCTACATCTCGACGGGCGGAGACCGGCTGATGGCGGAAGTCATCAAGGTAGTCGGCAAGAACGTGTACGTGCAGGTGTTTGAAAGTACACGCGGACTGAAAGTAGGGGCCGAAGCCGAATTTACGGGACACATGCTGGAGGTGACTCTGGGTCCCGGTATGCTGTCGAAGAACTACGATGGTCTGCAGAACGACCTTGACAAGATGGACGGTGTCTTCCTGAAACGCGGACAATATACCTATCCGCTGGACAAAGATAGAAAATGGCTGTTCAAGCCCGTGGTGAAGGCCGGTGACGAAGTGGGACCTTCGGCCTGGCTGGGCGAGGTGGAGGAAAACCACCAGCCGCTGAAGATCATGGTGCCCTTCCAGCTGACGGGCCGCTACCGGGTGAAAAGCATCGTTCCCGAAGGGGAATACTGCATCGAGGATACCGTAGCGGTGCTCACTGACAAGGAGGGTCAGGAAATCCAGGTAAATATGATCCAGAAATGGCCGGTAAAGAAGGCCATGACGAACTATCGGGAGAAACCGCGTCCCTTCAAGCTGCTGGAAACGGGGGTACGTGTCATCGATACGCTGAACCCGATCGTGGAAGGCGGTACGGGCTTTATCCCTGGCCCCTTCGGTACGGGAAAGACGGTGCTGCAGCACGCCATCTCGAAACAGGCGGAAGCGGACATCGTCATCATCGCTGCCTGTGGTGAGCGTGCCAACGAGGTCGTGGAAATCTTTACCGAGTTCCCGGAACTGGTGGACCCGCATACCGGACGCAAGCTGATGGAGCGTACCATCATCGTGGCCAACACCTCGAACATGCCGGTGGCTGCCCGTGAGGCATCTGTCTACACGGCCATGACCATGGCGGAGTTCTACCGGGCGATGGGATTGCGTGTCCTGCTGATGGCCGACTCCACTTCCCGTTGGGCACAGGCCTTGCGTGAGATGTCGAACCGTATGGAGGAACTGCCGGGGCCGGATGCGTTCCCGATGGACCTTTCGGCCATCATCTCGAACTTCTACGGACGGGCCGGCTATGTGTACCTCGACAACGGTGCCACAGGCTCCATCACCTTTATCGGTACGGTGTCGCCGGCAGGCGGTAACCTGAAGGAACCGGTGACGGAAAACACGAAGAAGGTGGCCCGCTGCTTCTATGCCCTGGAGCAGGAACGTGCCGACCGCAAGCGCTATCCGGCCGTGAACCCCATCGACTCGTATTCGAAGTACCTGGAATATCCGGAGTTCGAGCAGTACATCACGCAACGCATCAACGACCAGTGGACGAAGAAGGTGAACGAACTGAAGACCCGTCTGCTGCGCGGCAAGGAAATCGCCGAACAGATCAACATCCTGGGTGACGACGGTGTGCCCGTGGAATATCATGTGATTTTCTGGAAGTCGGAGCTGATTGACTTTGTCATCCTGCAGCAGGATGCCTTCGACGAAATCGATGCCGTGACGCCGCTGGAACGCCAGGAGGAAATGGTGGACACCATCATCGACATCTGCCACACCGACTTCCGCTTCGAGAATTTCGTGGAGGTGATGGACTACTTCAAGAAGATGATCAACGTCTGCAAGCAGATGAACTATGCTGCCTACCGCTCGGAACAGTACGTGGAACGCCGTCAGGAACTGCAGGAACTGGTGGCCGAAAAGAAGGCAAACTAAGGTTTAACCCAATTAACGGAAACAGAAAATGGCAACAAAAGCTTTTCAGAAAATATATACGCAAATCAGCCAGATTACGAAGGCCACCTGTTCGCTGAAGGCGAAGGGAGTAGGCTACGACGAACTGGCGAAGGTGAACGGAAAGTTGGCCCAGGTGGTGAAGATTGCGGGCGATGATGTGACCCTGCAGGTCTTCGAAGGCACCGAGGGCATTCCTACCAATGCGGAGGTGGTATTCCTCGGCAAGGCACCTACCCTGAAGGTAAGCGAACAGCTGGCCGGTCGTTTCTTCGATGCCTTTGGTGACCCCATCGACGGGGGACCCGCTATCGAGGGTGTGGAAGTGGAAATCGGCGGCCCTTCCGTGAATCCCGTACGCCGCAAGCAGCCCTCGGAATTGATTGCAACGGGTATTGCCGGTATCGACTTGAACAATACGCTGGTGTCCGGACAGAAGATTCCTTTCTTTGCAGACCCCGACCAGCCTTTCAACCAGGTGATGGCCAACGTGGCGCTCCGTGCTGAAACCGACAAGATTATCCTGGGCGGCATGGGTATGACCAACGACGACTACCTGTATTTCAAGAACGTGTTCTCGAACGCGGGAGCACTGGACCGCATCATCAGCTTCGTGAACACGACGGAGAACCCGCCGGTAGAACGACTGCTGATTCCGGACATGGCCCTGACGGCTGCTGAATACTTTGCCGTGGAGCACAACCAGAAGGTGCTGGTGCTGTTGACGGACATGACGTCGTATGCCGACGCTCTGGCCATCGTGTCGAACCGTATGGACCAGATTCCTTCGAAGGACTCCATGCCGGGCTCGCTCTACTCCGACCTGGCGAAGATCTACGAGAAGGCGGTGCAGTTCCCCTCGGGCGGTTCCATCACCATCATCGCCGTGACGACCCTTTCGGGCGGCGACATCACGCACGCCGTGCCCGACAATACCGGTTATATCACGGAAGGACAGCTGTTCCTGCGCCGCGACAGTGACATCGGTAAGGTCATCGTCGACCCGTTCCGCTCGCTGTCCCGTCTGAAGCAGCTGGTCAGTGGCAAGAAGACCCGCAAGGACCATCCGCAGGTGATGAACGCGGCTGTCCGCCTGTACGCCGATGCGGCCAACGCCAAGACGAAGATGGAAAACGGCTTCGACCTGACCGACTACGACGAACGTGCACTGGCCTTTGCCAAGGACTATGCCAACCAGCTGTTGGCCATCGACGTCAACCTCAATACGACTGAAATGCTGGATGTGACATGGGGGCTGTTCGGAAAATACTTCAAGCCCACGGAAGTCAACATCAAGAAAGAATTTGTCGACCAGTATTGGAAGCAGTGATTCATCGTTAAAACAGATACAGAGAAATGGCTATAAAATTTCAATATAACAAGACCTCGCTGCAGCAGTTGGAGAAGCAACTCAAGATCCGCGTGCGTACCTTGCCCATCATCAAGAACAAGGAAAGTGCACTGCGGCTGGAGGTGAAGCGCTGCAAGTCCGACGCTGTGGCCTTGGAGGAACGGCTGGAGCAACAGATCCAGGCGTATGAAGCCATGTTCGCACTCTGGAATGAATTCGACACTTCATTGATCAAAGTGAAAGATGTTCGCTTGGGCATCCGCAAGATTGCGGGAGTTCGCGTCCCCCTGCTGGAGGATGTGGACTTCGAAATCCGACCGTTCAGCCTGTTCTGCAGCCCCAAGTGGGTTGCCGACGGCTTGCATATCCTCAAGGGATTGGCCAGCACGGCCATCGAACGGGAGTTTACGGTGGCGAAGCTGAACTTGCTGGAACATGCGCGTAAAAAGACGACCCAGAAGGTGAACCTGTTCGAGAAGGTGCAGATTCCGGGCTATCAGGACGCTTTGCGGAAAATCAAACGGTTTATGGAAGACGAGGAGAATCTGTCGAAGTCATCGCAGAAGATTCTGAAGTCGATTCAGGAAAAAAGAAAGGAGACGGAAGAATGATTGCTAAAATGGAGAAACTCACATTCCTTGTGTACCATAAGGAGTATGAATCGTTTTTGGAAGATATCCGTCAGCTGGGCGTGGTCCATGTGGTGGAGAAGCAGCGGGGAGAACCCGATGCGGCCCTTCAGCACTCCATCGACCGGCGCACGGCCTGCCGCAACCTTCTGCAGGCGATGTTCGTGCTGGCCGACAACCAGCCCGACAAGGATGTCCGCACGGACAAGACGGCGGAGCAGATTGTGGACGGCTATGAAGGACAGCAGAACCGCATCCAGGCATTGCAGCAGCAGTTGCCTGCCCTGACAAAGGACATCGCCCTGCTGGAACCGTGGGGCGATTTCGACCTCGCTTCCGTGGACAAGCTGGAGCAGGTCGGCTGGCGGTGCAGTTTCTATGACTGCCAGGAGAAGGACTTCCGCAGCGAATGGGAGGACGAAGTGGTGGTGGTGAACCGCGAGAACGGCCATGTGTACTTCGTGGCCGTGGATCATTGCACACCCGACCTGGGACTGGAGCCGCTGCGGCTGCCCCAGTGCGGACTCTCGGCCCTGAAGCGGAAGAAAGCCGAGGTGGAGGAGGAGATAGCGGCGGCTACGGCTGCCTTGAAGGACTTCTGCCGCCGGTATCATGCCGCTTTGGCCGGCAGCCACGAAGCCTTGCAGGCGGAGATTGACCTGATGAAGGTGAAGCTCAGCGGTGAGGAAATGGCGCAAGGAGCCGTACGGCTGCTCGAAGGATGGGTGCCGGAAGAGAACGTGGCGGAAGTGAAGGACCTGCTCGACCGGCAGGGCGTGTACTACGAGATACGGCCCGCCGTCCGGGAGGACAATGCCCCCATCAAGCTGAAGAACAACGGGTTCGTGCGGATGTACGAGGTGCTGACCAAGATGTACGGTATGCCCGACTATGCCGAATTCGACCCGACGCCGATTCTGGCCCCGTTCTTCTCGCTTTTCTTTGCCTTCTGTATGGGCGACTCGGGCTACGGTCTGGTGCTGATTCTGCTGGGCTTCGTGCTGAAGAAGAAACTGGGCAAGTCCATGGCCGGCATGATGAACCTGGTGATTACCCTCGGCGTGTTCACGACAGTGGTGGGTGCCGTGCTCGGCACGTTCTTCGGGGTGAACCTCTTCGAGCTGGATCTGCCGGAAGGCATCAAGCAGTTCATGGTGGCCGGAAAGATTGAAGGGACGACCTACGACAAGCAGATGCTGCTGGCATTACTCATCGGTGTCGTACACATCTGTCTGGCGATGACGGTCAAGGCCATCGGCGAGACGGTTCGCTTCGGCTTCAAGGAATCGCTGAGTGCCTGGGGATGGCTGCTGCTGGTAGTCGGCTTCATCTGCACGGGCGGACTGACGTTCTTCGAGGTCATTTCTGCCGAAGTGTCGCAATGGGCCTTCATCATCGTCGGCGGCATCTCTGCCATCGGAATCTACCTGCTGAACAACCTGCGCCGCAATGTCTTCGTGAATATCGGTGCCGGTGTGTGGGACACTTACAACATGGCCACCGGCCTGTTGGGCGACACCCTGTCGTACATCCGTCTGTATGCCCTTGGCTTGGCCGGCGGTATGCTGGGCGGCGTGTTCAACCAGCTGGCCTTCATGGTGAACGATGCGGCCGGACCCGCCTTGGGCTGGTTCTTCTGCGGACTCATCCTCGTGTTCGGCCACACGCTGAACATCGCCATGTCGTGCTTGAGTGCCTTCGTGCATCCTCTCCGTCTGACCTTTGTGGAATATTTCAAGAACAGCGGTTACGACGGCAAGGGCGAAGCCTACAAGCCTTTTTCAACCCTTAAGAACAAATAATAAAAGAATATAGAAACAATAAAAATTTGACAATTATGAATGAAGTTTTAGGTTATCTCGGATTGGGCCTGATGTTGGGCCTTGCAGGAATTGGTAGTTGCTATGGTACGACGATTGCCGGTAATGCGGCAGAAGGTGCCTTGAAGAAAGATGCGTCGAAGTCGGCCAGCTACATGATTCTGTCAGCACTTCCCGCCACGCAGGGTCTGTATGGCTTCGTGGCTTTCCTGATGTCGATGGGCAAGGATTTCACCACCCAGGGTCCCTTGATGTTCGGTATCGGTCTGGGTGTCGGTCTGGTTTGTCTGTTCTCGGCCATCCGTCAGGGCCAGATCAGTGCCAACGGTATCGTGGGTGTTTCCCAGGGTCACGACGTGATGACAAACACCATGATTTATGCCGCCCTTCCGGAATTCTATGCCATCCTGGCCTTGGTGGCCGCTCTGATGGTTTGATAAAACGGTTCTAAGGCATGCGCAGAGGGTGCGCCTGTTCCCTGTCGGCTTTCTGGCAGCTCCGGCGGAAGGCCGGTTGCCGGGCGGGAGGGTAGGGGCGCACCCTTCTTGTTTTTTAAAGGTATTAGGGGGAGCGGCTTCCTGAACGACCCCTGCAGGAAGCGTTCTCAGGGCGTTTTGAGTGTAAAATTGTCCATAAATAGAGAAAAAAAGGATGAAAATGCAGGATATTGATATTTTTTTTCTATCTTTGCAGCTGATTTAGAAAATATTAATTGATAATGATGAAACAGCTTTTGACCCCTGATTATATTTTCGAATCTAGTTGGGAAGTGTGTAATAAAGTTGGAGGAATTTACACCGTTCTGTCTACGCGGGCAAAGACGTTGGAGAGCGCTTTCCCAGGCAGGATTTTTTTCATAGGTCCGGATGTTTGGTTAGGTAAGGAGAACCCCTTGTTCTCAGAGGATGACAGCCTGTTCGCCAAGTGGCGCGAGCACGCTTTGAAGGTAAATGGATTGAGATTGCGTATAGGCCGGTGGAACATTCCGGGGAAGCCGTATGCCATCTTGGTGGATTTCACGCCGTTTTTCGCCCAGAAGAGCGATATTTATACACAGGCATGGGCCGACTATCGCGTTGACTCGTTGCATGCCTATGGCGATTATGACGAAGCTTCCATGTTCTCGTACGCTGCCGGTAAGGTGGTCGAGAGCTACTACCGCTTCTGCCTGAAGCCGACCGACAAGGTGGTTTACCAGGCCCATGAATGGATGACCGGTCTCGGAGCACTCTACGTGCAGAAGGCTGTGCCTGCCATCGCCACCATCTTCACTACGCACGCCACTTCTATCGGCCGTTCCATTGCCGGTAACAACAAACCCCTTTATGATTACTTGTTTGCCTACAACGGCGACCAGATGGCATGGGAACTCAACATGCAGTCCAAGCACTCCATCGAAAAGCAGACGGCCCACCATGTGGACTGCTTCACCACGGTGAGCGAAATCACCAACAACGAGTGCAAGGAGCTGTTGGACAAGCCGGCCGACGTGGTGCTGATGAACGGCTTCGAGGATGACTTCGTGCCGCAGGGACGGAAGTTCACCGATGCCCGCAAGAAGGCCCGCAAGCTGATGCTGGAGGTGGCCAACAAGCTGTTGGGGACGAACCTGGGCGACGATACGCTGATTGTGGGAACCAGCGGACGCTATGAGTTCAAGAACAAGGGTATCAATGTCTATGTGGAGGCACTGAACCGCCTTACGCGCGACAAGAACCTGAAGAAGGAGGTGCTGGCTTTCATCAATGTGCCCGGATGGGTGGGGGATGCCCGCGAAGACCTCGTGGAGCGTATGAAAAGCAAGGAGAGGTTCACGACTCCGTTGCCTGTACCCTTCATCACGCACTGGTTGCACAACATGAGCCATGACCAGGTGCTCGATATGCTGAAATACCTGAACATGTCGAATGCGGCCGACTCCAAGGTGAAGGTCATCTTCGTGCCCTGCTACCTGAACGGCAACGACGGCATCCTGAACCGGGCGTACTACGACGTGGTAATCGGCAATGACCTGAGCGTCTATCCTTCCTACTACGAACCGTGGGGGTACACTCCGCTGGAAAGTGTGGCGTTCCACGTTCCGACCATCACGACCGACCTCGCAGGCTTCGGACGGTGGGTGGACAGCGAACTGGGCCACAGCGGCGAACTCCAGGACGGCGTGAAGGTGATTCATCGTACCGACTATAACTACTCAGAAGTGGCGGATACCATCAAGGATACCATCAGCCAGTTCTCGGACATGAACAAGAAAGAAATCGATGCCATCCGGAACAAGGCTGCCAAGATTTCCGAAAAGGCCTTGTGGAAACACTTCATACAATACTATTACGAGGCGTACGACATCGCTCTGCGGAAGGCGGCCGAACGCCAGAAAAATCAGAAATAATCATTTTACCAAATTGATATATGAAAGTAAAGACTAACTATGTGAATGCTCCGGTTTGGAGAGAAATCAATGTGAAATCTCGTATCCCGGAATCGCTGAAAATGCTGCAGGAAATGGCTCACAACATCTGGTGGGCCTGGAACTTCGAAGCAACTGAAATGTTTAAGGAACTCGATCCGGAATTGTGGAAGGCTGTAGGCCAGAATCCGGTGGCTCTCTTGGAACGCTTGAGCTACGAAAAGCTGGAAGCTCTTGCCGTTGATAAGAACGTGTTGGCCCAAATTGACAATATATATTCCAAGTTCAAGGTGTACATGGCTGAAAAGCCCAATGCCAACCGCCCCTCCGTGGCTTACTTCTGCATGGAGTACGGTCTGACGCACGTGCTGAAGATCTATTCCGGTGGTCTGGGTATCTTGGCCGGCGACTACCTGAAGGAGGCCTCTGACAGCAACGTGGACATGTGTGCCATCGGTTTCCTGTACCGCTACGGCTATTTCGCACAGAGCCTGTCGATGGACGGACAGCAGATTGCCAACTATGAAGCACAGAACTTCGGCAGCCTGCCTCTGGAACGTGTCATGGACGCAGAAGGAAATCCCTTGGTAGTGGATGTTCCTTACCTTAATTATTATGTGCATGCCTTCGTATGGAGAGTGAACGTAGGCCGTGTGCCCTTGTACCTCCTCGATACAGATAATGAACTGAACAGCGAATTCGACCGCTCCATCACGCACCAGCTCTATGGCGGTGACTGGGAAAACCGTCTGAAGCAGGAAATCCTGCTCGGTATCGGCGGTGTGCTCCTGCTCAAGAAGTTGGGCATCAAGAAGGACATCTACCACTGCAACGAAGGACACGCTGCCCTCTGTAACGTTCAGCGTCTGTGCGACTACGTGGAAAGCGGCATGACCTTCACTCAGGCATTGGAAGTGGTACGCGCTTCTTCTCTGTACACCGTACATACTCCGGTTCCGGCCGGTCACGACTACTTCGACGAAGGTCTCTTCGGCAAGTATATGGGTGGCTATCCCCAGCGCATGGGCATTGAATGGACTGATCTGATGAACCTGGGCCGCATCAATCCGGGCGACAGCAACGAACGTTTCTGTATGTCTACTTTCGCTTGCAATACCTGTCAGGAAGTCAACGGCGTGAGCTGGTTGCACGGCAAGGTTTCACAGGAAATGTTCGCCGGCATCTGGAAGGGTTACTTCCCCGAAGAAAACCACGTAGGCTATGTGACCAACGGTGTTCACTTCCCCACTTGGTGTGCTTCTGAATGGAAGGCTCTCTATGGCAAGTACTTCGACAAGAACTTCATGAAGGACCAGTCGAACCCGAAGATTTGGGAAGCCATCTACAATGTGCCCGATGAAGAAATCTGGCAGACCCGCGTGGCACTGAAGAACAAGCTGACGAAGTATATCCGTGAAGAATTCCGCAACACTTGGCTGAAGAACCAGGGTGACCCCTCTCGTGTCGTTACCCTGATGGACAAGATCAACCCGAATGCCCTGCTGATCGGTTTTGCCCGCCGCTTCGCTACTTACAAGCGTGCTCACCTGCTGTTCACTGACCTGGACCGTCTGGCCAAGATCGTGAACAACCCCGACTACCCCGTACAGTTCCTGTTCGCCGGTAAGGCTCACCCGCACGACGGTGCCGGCCAGGGTCTGATCAAGAAGATTGTGGAAATCTCCAAGCGTCCGGAATTCCTGGGCAAGATCATCTTCCTGGAAAACTACGACATGAAGCTGGCCCGCCGCCTCGTTTCCGGCGTTGATATCTGGATGAACACACCGACCCGTCCGCTCGAAGCCTCCGGTACATCGGGCGAAAAGGCGCTGATGAACGGTGTAGTGAACTTCTCCGTGCTCGACGGATGGTGGCTCGAAGGTTACCGCGAAGGTGCCGGCTGGGCATTGACCGAAAAGCGGACGTACCAGAACCAGGCTTATCAGGACCAGCTGGATGCCGCTACTATCTACAGCATCCTCGAAACGGAAATCCTGCCGCTGTACTACGCCCGTAACAAGAAGGGCTACTCGGAAGGTTGGGTGAAGACCATCAAGAACTCGATTGCTCAGGTGGCTCCTCACTATACCATGAAGCGTCAGCTCGATGACTACTACAGCAAGTTCTATACCCGCGAAGCTGACCGCTTCAAGGTATTGGCTGCCAACGACAACGCCAAGGCGAAGGAAATCGCTGCCTGGAAGGAAGAAGTTTCTGCCAAGTGGGACAGCATCGAAATCGTATCGATGGACAAGAGCGAAGAACTCCGTCAGGGCAATGTAGAGAGCGGTAAGGACTACACTATCACTTGCGTGGTCGACGAAAAGGGTCTGAAGGATGCAGTAGGCATCGAAATGGTGGTAACGTATGCCAATGCAGAAGGCAAGGAATACGTTTATTCCGTAACACCGATGCAGATGGTGAAGAGCAAGGGCAATCTCTACACTTTCCAGCTCGTTCACAGCCTCTCGAACGCCGGTAGCTTCAAGGTGTCTTACCGTATGTTCCCGAAGAACGAGGCACTGGCTCACCGTCAGGACTTCTGCTACGTTCGCTGGTTTAACATGTAATTGATGCTATTCTGATACAAAGGGCACTGGCAGGTACGGGAACGTGCCGGTCGGTGCCCTTTCTTTTTGCAAACCGTTTTTTGACTGGAATCTTATGATAGACGAAGTATATGCAGCTGCAGCCGGCCGTTACGACTGCGGCATGACCTACCGCCGGGCAGGAAAGAGCGGCATCCTGCTGCCTGCCGTTTCCCTGGGATTGTGGCACAATTTCGGCGATGTCGACACGCTTTCGCTGAGCCGCAAGAAACTCCATTATGCCTTCGACCATGGCATTACGCATTTCGACCTGGCCAACAACTACGGTCCTTCCTTCGGGTCGGCCGAGGAGACGTTCGGACAGGTGATGCAGAAATCCCTTGCCCCGTATCGAGACGAACTCTTTATCTCCACCAAGGCCGGCCATGACATGTGGCCCGGTCCTTACGGTACCTGGTGCTCCCGAAAGTCGCTGATGGCCAGCCTAGACCAAAGCCTGCGACGGATGAAGCTGGAGTATGTAGACATCTTTTACTGCCATCGCTATGACCCCCAGACACCGCTGGACGAGACGCTCCAGGCCCTGGTGGACATCGTCCGCCAAGGAAAGGCTTTGTACGTGGGCATTTCTAAGTTCCCGCCCGAAGCGGCCCAGTATGCGTACCGCTACCTGAAGGAGCACGAAACGCCCTGTCTGCTCTACCAGGGGCGTTACAACCTGTTCAACCGGGAACCGGAACAGCAGGGAATCTTGCGGCAGGCTGCGGAGCAGGGGAGCGGCTTCATCGCGTTCTCTCCGTTGGCTCAGGGCCTGCTGACCGACCGATACCTGAACGGCATACCGGAGGATTCGCGGATTGCCCGTGGCGGTTTCCTGAAGAAGGAGGCGCTGACCGCATCGACACTCGCGAAAATCCGCCGGCTGAATGAGGTGGCCCGGAAACGCGGGCAGACCCTTGCCGAGATGGCGCTGGCTTGGCTGTTGAAGGATAATCTGGTGACCTCGGTCATCGTCGGTGCCAGTTCGGTCGAGCAGTTGGCCGGTAACCTGAAGGCCCTTCGGAACACGGCTTTCGAGGAAGCCGAACTCCAGGAGCTGGAAGCAATACTGGCGGAGGAGTTGCCCCGAACGACCTAAACGTTAATGATTGCTAACCCATGCAGTAATTCAGGCCCCTCTGTTGTTTATAGGTTGTACAAACCAAAAACAGAACCATCATGAAGAAGTATCTATTGACAATGTGTGCCGGGTTGGCCCTGCTGCTGTCATCGTGTGATGACAACGACGGCTATTCATTGGGCGACCTGGCAGTGGACTGGGTGACGGTCCATGACCATGGCGACAGACTGTACACCTATACCGGTGACACGTGGGGGAAGATGTGGCCTGCCGCTTCCGGTATCTTCGGACCCGGCCTGGAAGACGGACAGCGGGCCATCCTGTATTTCAATCCGCTGGCCGACAATTTTTCGGGTTACGATGTGGCTATCCGGCCGGAATACATCCGCCCCTTCCTCACCAAGCGGGTGGAAGAACTGGCAGCGTCCAACGAGGCCGACTATGCCAACGACCCCACGTATTACGAGGACGCATGGGTGGCAGCAGACTACCTGCATATCCGTTTTACGCAGAAACTGCCGAAAGAGCAGTTGCACCGCGTCAGCCTGGTGCACCGTGCCGACGAACCGTGGGTGGATGCCGACGGCTATATCCATCTGGAATACCGGTACAACACTTATGGCGATACCCTACAGGTGACAGCGCCTGCATTGGTGTGCTACCGCCTGCAGTCGTTGCCGCTCGATGAGGCGAAAGGCATCAAGGTCAAGGTGAACGACGCACGGAAGGGTGTGCATGAACTGGTCTTTGACAAGACGGAAGAGGAGCAGCAGCGCAACCTGGGCGAACTGGCGGAGATTTCCACGACAGGCGTGCAATAGGCATTTGTAAAAAATAACACTCAGGTTGCCGCCTTTTCCGGGAGAAACACTATATTTGCCAATAACTAAACAAACTGTAACAAGAGCCTTATGAAAAAACTATTCGCCTTATTCCTGGGACTGTTTGCCGTGTACTCCTTGGCAACGGCCGACAATGACAAGCCTATCCGAGTCAGTGAATTGCCGACAAAGGCACAACTCTTCCTTACCACTCATTTCAAGGACAAGAAAGTGGCTTTGGCAAAAGTAGAGAACGACCTGTTGGACAAGACCTACGATGTGGTCTTTACCGATGGGGAAAAGCTGGAATTCGACAAGGCGGGAGAATGGAAAGAGGTGGAATGCAAGACTTCCGGTGTTCCTGCCTCCATTGTTCCTGCCGCTATCCTTCAGTATGTGAAAGAGCATTATGATGGCCAGCGCATCCTCTCCATCGAGCGCGACCGCAAGGACACGGAAATCCGTCTGTCCAACGGACTGGAAATCAAGTTTGACAAGAAGAACCGGGTGATTGACATTGACTGAAGCAGAGAGAGAAGTTCAGTCTGAAAAGAGGGTGTATCATCGGCGAAGCACTGGTCTTCGCACGGATACACCCTCTTTGTGCGTTGTGCCTCAGTCGAAATCGGCAGGAAAGGCCAGCAGCTGGTACATCAGGGACTTTGCCATGCGGTAGTGTCCTTCAGCGTTCGGATGCAGGCGGTCGGTGTCCGCTTTGTGGAAATAGCGGGCATGTTCGTCCATCATCGGGAACAGTCCGCAGACGCTGTTGAGGTCGATGACGGGAACGGCCCATACGTTGGCAGCTTCTTTGACCGCCTGGACATATTCATCCACATAGAGTCCCAGCTTGTTGGGAAACGCCTCCTCCGGTTGGATGTTGTTGATGCTGAAGTGTGCCTGGGCGCGGTGAATCGGTGTCAGCAGAATGATCTGTTTCGTCGGGAAGTTCCGTTTCAGGTAGTCCAAGGCCAGGTTGATGCGGCCTCGGAACGTGTCGGGGTCTTGCGAGGCGGTCCGTTTCTTCCGGCCCTCCTTCCCACCGCCCTTCACGGTCGTGTCCTGGTAGGAATAGTCGTACCATTCCCCCAGCGGAATGCCTGCATTGTAGTCATTGGTTCCTGCAAAGACCAGGATGGCGTCCACTTCGTCGCCGACCTCCTCCTTCAGCCGCTGTGCCTGCTTCAGGATGCCGTTCCACTGGTTTCCGTTGATACCGTAGACCAGTGGAGTCAGGCCTAACAATTCTTCCAGGTATTGCCAGTAATTCTTGGCGGTGCCCACATGCACTTTGTCCGTGATGGAATCCCCCAAGAACGCCACGCGCTTTTCTTTCCACGGATTCGGCAACAGTACCTCGTTTGCCGCCGTTTCCTGCGCAGCCACTCCCGCTGTGCCGGGGGCCGCTGCCATCATGCCTGCCAAGAGGCAGGCGGTCACTTTTGTATTCATATCGTTGCTTCCATTTAACTTTCGTGGATAAAGGTACGCAGATTTTGGCGGGGACTGGCCGGTCGGGGGAAAGAATTTGCGTTCTCTCAGCAAAAATTAACAGAGAAGGCTCATTTCGTCTTTGCTGCGCAGTGCAGGACCTTTCCTTCTTTGTCAATCATATAGAGAGCCAGTTTCTTCGCGGAAGCGGCAAGGACCGAGAATCCGTACTCGGACGAGCAGAACACCGTCTGGGGAAGTGCCTTCACTTTCCGGGACAGTGAGCCGGAACTGTTGACCACATAGTCCGTAGGGTCATTGGGCTGCCGGATGTGCTGGAAATTGTGGATATGTCCGCAGACGTACATGGCTACGTTGTTGTATTTGTGGAAGAGGGGAAGCAGTTGCTGCCGGAGGGCCACCTGTTCGGCGATATCCTTCTTCGTTTCAGCATAGATGGGATGATGTCCGATCACGATAATCCAGTCTTCCGTGGCGGAGGCCAGGACGGCTTCCAGCCATTCCAGCTGCTGCCGGTTGTTCTGCAGCCGTGCATCGGGATAGCAGTCGTCGGTGCGATAGCTGTCGATGAGGGGTGTCGTGTCGATGAAGACGATGCGTACCTTGACACCGGCTTTCTCGTCGGCAAATACCCTGGTGTAATAGCGGTCTTTCATCACCGACCGGCGGCTCACCTTCGAATAGTCCAGCACCGCCTGGGTATTTCCCCGGTATTCGTGATTGCCCAGTACGGGCAGCCAGTCAAGAATCGTAAGCGGTCATTTTAGACCCGTTAGCCAAGATTAAAATGAAATTTTTATTTTTTATTAAGGAATTCGAGATGTGATTATACCCATGCAGACACCGTTGCCGGCTGCCACCTGTGGGCAAGCAGTTCGACGAGTTTGTCATTAGCAGTATTCTTTATCCTACGGAATACATCGCAAAGATACTCTACCGGATCCAAATTGTGGTTACGGATGTTTGCAAAGACGGACATGAGACGTGCGAAGCGTACACCGGCTTCAGGACTGCCGACAAAGAAACTGTTGTTGCGGTACTTCGCTATCCTGCGTATCTGTCGTTCACAGATGTTGTTCGACAAGTCAAGGCTGCCGTCCTCAAGGCAACGGAGCATGCATGGATATTCCGTCAGGGCATAGTTAACCGCCTTGAGAAGCTCGGGCTCTTCCTCTGCACTGAGGCTTGCCTTCAACCTGTCAAGGTATGACTTCATGTCGTTCAGCAAAGGGGCCAGCCGAAGCACGCGTTCCCGCGTGATGTCATCAGGATTGGTGAAACTGTCCTTGATGTTCCTGTCTTCCTTGAAGATGTCCTCGAAGATCTTAAGCATCCTCATCGCATCTATGGAGACATCCTTCAACTTGTAGAATGGCCGTCGCATGTGGACGAGGCAGGCTATTCGGACTATCAGTTCTCCCGTGTCGTAGCATTTGTATATCGGAGCGCCATCACTATGGAGGTAAAGTTTCTCTATCACGTCTTCGAAGTATTTTTGGACTGCGTCCTGAGTTCGGCGTCCACGTTCATGGAATACAAACTGAGTCAGCCCAACCAGGGGAGCATAGTAACAGAATATCCAGCGCTTGAAGTAATGAAGGTCATCCTCTACGTCCTCATCCTTTT